>JAGLFE010000467.1 GCA_023144675.1 Thiomargarita sp.
TTTATCATCAATATTTACTAAATGAGTGGAAAACATCATGCATAATAATTACACTTTAAAAATTACTTTTTTAATCGCAATATTCTTAGTTTCCTGCGTACCACAACAAATTACCCAAAATACACCACAACCACCTGATAATCCAATTGTTAATGTGGTGCAACACCATGAAAAAATAAAAAAAGTAGATAAAATTTTAGTTAAACCGAAATTGCCTTTAGAAGAGATAAAACCTGCGAATACCAATGTATTATTTGCTAACCAAGATTACTATAATTCTTTGGAAACGGCTATTTTAATTAAGAAAGCCGAGAATTTTTATGAAAATCAACAATATAAAAAGGCTTTATATACTTTTGAATTAACACGTAAACGTCCTGATGCTGAATTAGTAAGAGTTTATGGTGGTTTGTACCAAACTTATCTCAAAATGCAAAATCAAACAGCCGCTGAAGAAGCTTTTAGTGAATTATTAGCAGCTAATTTAAAAGAAAAAAAGGATGAAAAACTAAATTTTAAATTCCTATTTTCAATGAATTCTGATGATTTTATTAACGATGATGATTTAAAACAAGAATACCATTTTTGGCTACAACAAATTGCAACTTTCTTAGAAAAAAGGCAACTTTGCATACATATTATAGGCTACAGCACTACAGATGAAATCAATGAATTTCCAAATTTATCAAAATTACGAGCTAAAAAAATTCAATTAACTATGCAAAATACCTTCGCCGATATTCAGCAAAATTCAGAAATTATGGGAGAAAATGATAATGGAGGTTTTTTAGGTACGGTTGAAATTATGATTGTTGACTGTTTTGATGAAGTTATTGATATGACTAATTAATCTAAATATGGTTTAACAAATTCGCGAATTTTCCGAATTTTAAATTTTGTTGCTAAGAATTGTATTTTTTTCAAAAAAGGTCTTAGATTTTCATCCTGTTTTTCAAGTAAACGGACTTTTTCAATAATTCCTCCTATATCACCCTGCATGGCTAACATATAAAATTCTTGGGCAATTTCTGGAGGTGGAGCAACAACTAATTCTTCTTGTGGTATCGAATCAAGTTGTGGTTGTTTATATTCTCTATGTTCCCATTCTAAGTTCAAATAGCTAGTTAATTTAGCCAAAATATCATTGATATCAATTGGTTTTGCAATAAAATCATCACAACTTATATATAAACTTTTTTGCCGACTTAATTTAAAAGAGCCAGCAGAAATAGCAATAATAATTGTTTGTTTTAATTCAGGCAACTGGCGTATTAACTGAGTAGTTTCAAAACCATCTATTCCTGGCATAATTAAATCCATTAAAATAGCATTTGGTTTAGATTGTTGCGCATTTTTTATGGCTTCTTGTGCATTACTGGCTTCTATTACCTTAAAACCTAAAGGAACTAATAAATTGACTAATAACAGCCGATTTTCTACTTGGTCATCAACAACTAAAATAGTACAATTTTTATTCTTTAAATGAATAATTTTATGTTTATCAAAATGCGGTATTGATTTATTTTCAATAACTTCAGGTAAAATTAATTCTACTGAAAAAGTCGTACCTTGATCTAAATTACTTTCGACTTCAATTTTTCCATCCATCATTTCAACAAGTCGTTTAGTAATAGTTAAACCTAAACCAGTTCCTTGTTGATATTGATTATGAAAACTGCTTTGTTGAAAAGGCAAAAAGATTTTTGATAGCTCCTTAACTGCAATCCCAATCCCACTATCTTCTATTTGAAAACGTATTTTCCAATACTGAGTTTTTATTAAACAGCTATTTTTAGTATCATTTAATTCTTTAGTGGCACTAACTATAAAATTAATATAGCCTTTTTCAGTAAATTTAATCGCATTACCTAATAAATTTACTAAAATTTGTTGTAAACGAGTTTCATCAGCATAAAGTGTAATAGGTAAGGATTTACCTAGTATTTGGTATTGAAAAACTAGATTTTTTTCTTGAACTCTAGCTTGGAATAAGTCATTAATATTTTGAATAAAATTGCTGAAATAAAAAGTATTAGCTGTTAGCTTTAAGCGGTGGGCTTCCACTTTTGATGAGTCTAATATATCATTAATAAGTCGTAATAAATACTTACCACTGCGATTCATCATACTAATTGCATTATGTTGTTCCTCATTTAAGGTGTTATCCCGATTTAATATTTGCGCATAACCCAAAATAACATTTAGTGGAGTACGTAACTCATGACTCATCTTAGCTAAAAAAGTACTTTTAGTACGATTAGATGTTTCAGCAATTTCCTTTGCTTGCCTTAGTTCAACTAAGGTTTGTTGATGAGCATCTAATTCTTGTTGTAATTCGACTAAAGTATATTGGTGGGAAACTAATTCTTGCTGTAATGCTAATTTGGTTTTTTCACGTTTTTTTACTTGTAAGCGTAATTCATTAAGTTTTTGCTGTAATTCTTGTTCAACTTCACTTGTTACCATAACATCTGTAATAGTAACCAATAAACCTGCTTGAGCATAAGAGCAACTTTCTACTTGTAAATTATAGTAAGCTAGTGTTTTAATGTCGGTATAATAGTGAATTTGATGAATAGAAATTTGGGAGGAAATATCTGGTTGTTGGATGAGTTGAGATAAATTATCTTCATAACCTATTAAAACTGGCAGAACATTAGTTAATAACTGACCAGTTAAATCAATACTAGAGTTAGGCAACCATTTTTGTAGATTAGCACTATTTTTGATAATAGTTAAATCACTTTTGACTAAAAGAAATCCCATTTTTTGGCTGTCTATTGGTTAAATAATTTAGAACCGTAGAAGGTGCTGAGTTTGCGAAGTGCGTCAATTATTTCAATGTTTTGAATTTATTTTTCTAAATATAAATACTACCTAATACAACTTCTTGTTTAGCTCCAGTAACAAATAATAAATTACTGGTCTTTTTATCTAAGCGTTTTTTAGCTAACCAAGCAAAACTCATAGCTTCAACCAGGTCAGGGTCGATTCCAATCGCAATAGATGATTCAACTATACAATCTGGCAATTGCTTTTGTAATTCTGTCATTAACACTAAATTATGCACCCCACCACCACAAACTAATAATCGCTGTGGTTTATAAACAGTGGCAGATTGAATAATAGTTTTTACCGTTAATTGACATAAAGTAGCTTGAATATCTTCAGCTTTTATTGGAGGTAATTTAGTAAGATATTGATTTAGCCAATTTAAATTAAAATAATCTCGTCCAGTACTTTTCGGTATCGGCTTAGAAAAATATGGATCAGCTAACATATTTTCTAATAAAATAGTGTTTATTTTACCAGTAGCTGCATATTCACCATCTTTATCCATAAGTAATTGATGCTGTTGATAATAATGTGCATCCAATAAAGCATTACCAGGACCAGTATCAAAACCAATAACAGGCTGATTAATATTAGCTGGCAATACTGTAATATTAGCAATGCCTCCAATATTAACCACAATACGATTTTCACTACCGCTACGCATAAAAGCATTATGAAAAATAGGAGTTAAAGGTGCTCCTTGCCCTCCTGCTGCCATATCACGCCGTCTAAAATCTGCGATGGTGGTAATACCCGTTATTTGAACTAAGGTATTGGGATCACCTAATTGCCAAGTATAGGCGGGAAATCCATCTGGATGATGATATAAAGTTTGCCCAGGATTCCCAATAGCTCTAATATTTTTTATTGAAATTTGCGCTTTTTGTAGTAATTTTAATACCGCTTCAGAAAATAATTGACCAATTTCAATATCTAAAGTAGCTATTTCATGTAAATTACTATTTTTACCCTTTTCTTGTGTTAGAAATAATAATTGTTCCCGTAATGCAGCCTGCCAAGGATGTTGATAAGCAGTATGTAATTTTATTTGATTTCCACCAATATCGACTAATACTGCATCAATCGAATCAATACTGGTACCAGACATTAATCCAATAAATAAAGACATAATTATTTAACTATTAAATGTTGAGCTAAATTGTTTAAACCAGGTGCTATTGAAACAACTGTATTTGTTTGCTTTTCCATAGATGGTGAAACAGTTGGCATTGCTTCTACTAATTTTGTTGAAGCCGTTGATTGGCTTAATTTATTCAATTGTGTTTGCAACTCAGCGATTTTGTTTTTAAAATGGGCATAATAATTTTTAGCTATAGGAAAAGAAAGCGGAAGTTCAATTGCTTGAGCATCTTTATATTCTCCATCTACTTGAATTTCATAATGTAAATGAGAACCAGTGGTGCGTCCACTACGCCCAACATAAGCAATAATTTGCCCTTGAACAACTTTATCACCCACATTTAATTCTTCAAACTTAGACAAATGGGCATATAAAGTCGTAACCCGTTGATTATGTTTTAATGCAATTGTTTTGCCATAACCACCTTTGCGTCCAATAAAATCAATCGTAGCATCACCAGCCGCAAAAACTGGTGTTCCCCAGCTTGCTGCATAATCAACGCCAGTATGTAAATGATACCTTCTGGAAATTGGATGCCTGCGTTTGCCAAATTTTGAACTAATACGGGTAAAATCATTAAGGGGTACTCGCAATAGAGAAATTGTATTTGAATTATAACCCGCTTCTGTATAATAATCAGTTTTTCCGTTCAAATTTGTATAACGAAATAAATTATCTACTTGATTTTCGTATAAAAATTGGGCTGCTAAAATTGGACCTTCAATATTATCATTTTTGAATTTTTTTAACTCGTAAATGAATGTAAATTGCATCCCCGACTTTAATTGTTGATTAGTTTTTTTAGTAAATAATTGTTGTAATTCAAGTAGTTTATTTTTTGAAATACCTAATTTTTTAACAACTGCATCTAAAGAACTATCTATTTTAGCATGAATAAAAATTTTTTGTTTGGCATAAATACCTTTTTTTTGTATTGCCGCTTCATATAATCCTTGTTTGGTTTTAAAAAAATACAATTCATTAGTTTTATCTATAGATAGAACCAAAGCTTGCACATTTTTAGCTGGATCATGTTGAATATGTATTGCTTGATTAATGTACAATTTACGTAATATTTGTTTATATTGTTGTAGTTCTAAAATATTTTGTAATTGTGCTTGGCTGAAACCATGACGTTTAAAAATTTTAGATAAATTATCGCCTGAATGAACTTTAGTGTGCAACCAAATATAAGTGGTTGGTTTTGGGGTAGGAAGTACAATTTCGTTAATTAATTTTGAAGTATTTATAAATTTTGCAGTATTTGTAGTCGCTTCAATTAGATTAAAATTATTTAAAGTTATTATAGGTTTAACTTCTGCTTTTATAGGAATTAATGGTTCATCTGGTTTAAGGTAAATAGCTTCATCAAATGCAGTAATTTGAGTAATTGAGGATAAATTAGGCGTGGAAGCATCAGAATTATTTAGCCACCATAATAAGGGCAAAATACTCATCAAACTAATTATGGTAATTATTTTAGAATTAAACCAATCAAATGGTGTAGAATGGATTCCTTGTTCTATAGTAAAATTTTTATGTCCAAAAGGTAGAATAATTTGAAATGATAAACTTGAAATACGATTATTAACTGAGCGAGATGTAAAAACTTTATTAAATTTTTTAGATTTGGAGCTAAAAAGATATTTTCTTTTAATAAACATAATTTCTAATTCAAAAACAATTTGTGGTAAAAATACACTTTCTAATTCAATTAATTAGCAATCTTGTTGCATCATAACAACAATAATTTTGTTAAAAATCAAAGTATTATAAATAATATAACTATTATAATACTAAGTTTTTTATCAAATTTCAAGCTAATAATTATAAAATATAAAAATTAATTATCTAAAAAATATCGGGATCACAATGCCAACAACAGAAGAAGCCTTGACACAAATAAAACAAGGTTGCCATGAAATATTATTAGAAGCCGAGTTACGGATAAAATTGGAAAATAATCAGGCTTTACGAATTAAAGCTGGCTTTGATCCAACTGCGCCAGAC
Organism: Thiomargarita sp.; assembly: GCA_023144675.1. Taxonomy (GTDB): domain Bacteria; phylum Pseudomonadota; class Gammaproteobacteria; order Beggiatoales; family Beggiatoaceae; genus JAGLFE01. Next base: position 5,987 of record JAGLFE010000467.1, read on the forward strand.
TTGCATTTAGGACATACAGTGTTACTGAATAAATTACGCCAATTTCAAAAATTAGGGCATAAAATTTTGTTTTTAATTGGTGATTTTACGGGCATGATTGGCGATCCAACTGGTAAAAATATTACCCGTAAAGCTTTATCTAGCGAAGAAGTTTTAGAAAATTCTCGTAGCTATCAAGAACAAATTTTCAAAATTTTGGATGAAAAAACGACTCAAGTTTGCTTTAATTCAGAATGGATGAATAAGATGAATGCGGCGGGGTTGGTTAAATTGGCGGCTCAACATACTGTTGCTAGGATGCTAGAACGTGATGATTTTCATAAACGTTATCATGGTAAACAATCTATTGCCATTCATGAATTTTTATATCCTTTAATCCAAGGTTATGATTCTGTAGCATTGCAAGCTGATGTTGAATTGGGCGGAACTGATCAAAAGTTTAATTTATTAGTTGGACGGGAATTACAAAAAAATGCGGGGCAAAAACCTCAAGTAGTAATAACTATGCCGATTTTAGAAGGTTTGGATGGAGTACAGAAAATGTCTAAATCTTTGAATAATTATATTGGAATTGAGGATAAACCAGACGATATGTTTGGTAAATTGATGTCGATTTCCGATGATTTAATGTGGCGTTATATTGATTTATTAAGCTTTAAAACGCCGAATGAAATTTCGCAATGGAAACAATCAGTTGAAGAAGGTAAAAATCCACGTGATGTTAAAATTGAGTTTGCCCAGGAAATTGTCGAACGTTTTCATTCCCGTTTGGCTGCAACCCAAGCTTATGAACAATTTATTGCTCGTTTTAAACGTGGTGAAATGCCAGAAGATATGCCAGAAATAACTTTAAATATAGAAAATGAAACTATTCCTATCGCTAATTTACTAAAACAAGCCAATTTAACTAGCAGTACTTCAGATGCAATACGAATGATTAAGCAAGGCGCGGTTAAAATAAATGGCGAACGAATTAGTGATCGTAATTTGCGGATAAAAAAAGCTTCACATAATATTTATCAAGTTGGAAAACGCCGTTTTGCGAAGGTAAAAATTAGTTAATTTTAAATAGAAGTTGTTGCATAAAAATTATGGTACGGTTTTATTCTATTTAGGCAACACTTTAGCCAATTAAGGAATGTGCATGAAATAATTACGATAAAAAAATGTAGGATGTTGCTGAGGAATGAAGCGCATCAATCGTGTTAAAGATTTCAACTTCAATATTTTAACTCTTAATTCGAGTTGTTAAAAAATCAATAAAAATAATTTAAAAAATTTAGTGGAATCTATTTCTTAACCATTTTAAACACGCCGTCCCAATTTTTAGGTGGAGGCAATTCCATATAATTATGGCAACGTTCGATGTACATTTGGGATATGTAATCATTGGGATAGATTTTTATACATTTTTTGAATACAAGCAGTGCATCTTTCCATATTTTAGTACGAAAATTGACCAGTCCTTCTTCAAACATCGGTTGAATTTGTTGTTTTTTGTCGCAAATTTCTTCAATATTATTATTGTAAACTTCTAAAATGATGGTTGGTTTTTTCCTGCCTTTGACACTAACATAATCTAATTCTCGGCATAATATATGAGTATTAGATTTGATTTTATGATGTGTATCTGAGGATATGATAATAGGTGTTTGGTAATATTTGGTTAAACTTTCTAAACGGGAGGCTAAATTGACTGCATCACCTAAAACTGTTGAATCCATCCTATCTTCAGAACCTATGGTGCCAATAATGGCTTCTCCAGTGTGAATTCCAATACCTAATGCAATAGGTGAATATCCACTTTTTGCACGATATTGGTTATATGATTTTGCCGTTGCTTGCATACCAATTGCTGCTTCAACACCGTTCATAGCTGAATTTTCCGGATGGTCGAATAAAGCCATAATGGCATCGCCGATAAATTTATCAATAAAACCATGATGATTATGTATGGGTTGATTCATCCGTCTCAGATAGGCATTCATAAAATTAAGCAGTTCTTGAGGACTCATGGATTCCGAAAGTTCTGTAAACGAGCGAATATCAGAGAATAAAATGGTAAGTATTTCGGTTTGCGCTGTGCCTAATTCTATATTTTCCAAGCCCTCATTACTAATACGATTGAGAAATTGTTTCGGTACAAATTTTTCAAAAGTGTAAGTCATGTTCATAATTCGTTGCTTTTCAGTCAATAGGTTTTTGACCATATTGTTGAATGAAGCTTCTAATATTTTGATTTCGTTGTCGTTTTGGCGTATATTTCCAATACTAATTTCTTTAAAGGTTTCTAAATTTTCTAAATCAATGGCTTGGTTAGCATTTGTTAACACATTTAGTGGTTCAGTAATCATTTTTTTACCTACCCACAATACAATAAACCAAAGGGCTAAAGTTTTAATCGTTGCACTGACTACGATAAACGCATAATTACTTTGCACTCGGTTAAAAACAATTTGACTGTCTGAAAAAACGATTAATTCACCAATTGGATAAACCATGCCTTCTTCTTTGTATTCCAATTTATATTTTTGGATAATATTGCCTTGTTCGCCGTATAAAGTATCTAGCTGCTCATCTTTGACTTTTACGCCGCTAATAATTGGCGATAATAGCATTCCTTTTACAATTGATTCCATCTGTGGATAATCCAAACCCCATAAAGCAACTATAATGCTATCTTTTGAGGAATTTCCTAGCATACGCAAATCGGTGCGTAGAAACTTTTCTGCTTGTCGCCATTCTACATACATGTGTATTGTTGTAATAGAAACGGTTACGATGACATAGATGGAAAAGGTAATTTTTAAAAGTTGATAAGCTAAGGATTTTCTGATTTTCATCTTGGATTTTTTTTTGGAAATTTTTTGATGATTTTATTTTCAATGCGAATAAATAGTTAAAATTGTGCAAAAATATTTTTAATTTGCAATAAATTCAACATCTTGCATTTTTAACTCTTAATTGGCATTAGGAAAACTTTGAAAAAAAGCTTATGAATGTATATGAAATTAATATAAACTGGCTATAGCAGGTCGTGCCAACTTATAAACTGTTGATGAAAATGGCATAATCAGTATGATTTTTAATGAAAGGTTTATGAACCTATCCCACTAATAATTTATTACTAGATGGACGACGCATTTGTTCTCTGTAATGTTGGCGACAAGCATCGACTAATCCCCAATGAGTTTCGATCATATCAATACCTTCAGCTTTTGTTGCAATAGCTTGAGTCCAATCAGAACGATTAACTAAATAACCATCTTCATCAGTTGCAATAATTTAGCCATCCACTTCTATAGACATAAAAATTCCTTGATTAATATTAAAAATTATTAAATAATTGTGTTTAAAGTAGTATTCACTTATTTAAAAAGTGGTGCTTAATTAAAAATTTACAAGTCAATTATTTGTTACTAAAAAAATAAGTATAGCCGATAATTAAACTAAAAACATTATAATTAGCATCAGTATAATGCTCTTCGCCTAATAATATATTATTACCAATTTCTTCAAAATTAGTTACTTGCTTAAAATTAGTTTGCGGTCTGCCAATACCATAATTAAATCCAATTGCTAATTCGGAACGCTTGCGTTTAAAAGCAACTCCGCTAGTAATATGATATACATCCCAAGTCATAATACCTAATGAATTTTCACCCGTATTTGGATTAGTTTCATGGTCAACACTAAAACTTAAATAAGCTTTAACCGTTTTAGTAAAACTATGCTCAACCGCAACTCCGAAATTAATTACACTTTCTGCTCCATCTTTGACTTTAATTAATTCCTTTTGATCATCATCTTGAAAAGCTAAAAATTCGTCAACGACAATATTGCGTAAAAAACTATATGAACCTGGAGTAATAACATCATATTGCTTTTTTTCTTTAAACCATTCCACCGTGGCGGCAAGATTAGTTTTTTCAGTTATGGCATATTCAGCTCCAATGGCGATTGAAAGTGGTGTCTTATAAGTAATATTCATATTTTCTTGCCGATTACTAACTAAATCACTGGTAAATTCATTGGTTTCTGAGTCATATAAATTACTAAAACTATTTTCACCCGCCACCGTAGCTTGCCCAAATAAATTACGACTAGGTAAAGTTACAGTTGCACCCAATTTCCATTTATTAATTTCAGCCGCTAAACCTAATTTGAGTAATAATCGAATATTCCAAAAATCAATATAATCTAATTTATCCAAACTAGCCATCATATTATTATTGGCAGCTCGTACCGTGATATTTTCACTTTGAGTTTGTTGCCTGAAAGCAGTGAATAGAGTTGCTCCTATTGAAATATTTGGATTAATTTGATTTGCCCAACTTATACCGCCCCATAACTCCGTTACTTCACTGTCAGCAAATACCTGTCCAATATATTTTTCATCGCCCTCAAAATGTTTAGTTCCAGCTAAATTAACTGTATCAAGAACATCGGTTATTTTTTCAACTCGCCCTGATATATTAGTCGATGAAGTTGTTTTAGCTAGTAATGAATAACCAAAAGTATGTTCGGGAAAATATTTCAAAAATAAGGTTCCAGATGCCAAAATTGGAATGATATTAATTTGATCTGAATCTAAGGAATCGCCTGTACCCAAACCGTTATTAATAGATAATCTTTCTAATTGATAAGCATTAGCACTAACCGATAAACTATGTTGTTTTACAAATCCCAAAGCTCCTGGATTATAAAAACCAGCACTAGTATCCCTTACACCCCCCACCACTACGCCACTCATTAGGGACGAACGACTACCAAAATTTTGATCCCAATAATGATGATCGCCAGCAAAAGCAGTTTGAAAAAAGATAAAAATCGAAAAACAAAATATTATGCTATAATTAAGCGTTTTCATAATTCATAATTCCAAAATGAAATTTTATTTAATATGGATGATTTACATAATTTAATTAAAAAAGCTGAAGTTTTATTAACACGAATAGAAAATCATTTCCCAACACAAAATATATTACCTGATTGGCAAATTATATACGCATCTCGCTGGAAAAAACATCATCACCAAGGTGAATTTCATGCAATTCGGCATTTAAATACTATTCGTTTAACAGACTTACAGGGTATTAAAACACAAAAACAGCAAATTGTGCAAAATACTCGACAATTTTTACAAAAACAACCTGCTAATAATGTATTATTATGGGGTTCAAGGGGAACAGGTAAATCATCTTTGATTAAGGCTTTGTTAAACGAATATGCTAATCAAGGTTTACGTTTAATTGAAGTTGAAAAGAAGTATTTGGTTGATTTATTAGAGATTGTTGAATATTTACATGGTCGTCCTGAACGTTTTATTATTTTTTGTGATGATTTGTCATTTGCTAAAGATGATGATAGTTATAAAGCTTTAAAAAGTGTTTTAGATGGCTCCATCAGTGCGCAGCCAAGTAATACTTTAATTTATGCTACTTCTAATCGTCGGCATTTGTTGCCAGAATACCAAGCTGAAAATTTGGATACCCAATTAATCGAAGGCGAAATTCACCTTTCGGAAGCAGTTGATGAGAAAATTTCTCTTTCGGAACGTTTTGGTTTATGGCTATCTTTTCATCCTTTTAAACAAGATGAATATTTAGCCATTGTTAATTATTGGTTGCAAAAATTGGGTATTAATGGAATAGAAACGGAAGAATTACGACTTGCTGCCTTGCAATGGGCATTAAAACGGGGATCACGCAGTGGGCGTTGTGCTTGGCAATTTGCACAAAATTGGGTGGGACAACAACGGTTGAAATGAATGAAAAATTGTTCTAATTAAAGAATATTATTTTATGATAAATAAACAACAATCAATTGAAAAAGTTCTCAACTCTATACAACAATCCGCAAATCATTCAAATCGTTTAGTTGATGATATTACGTTGGTTGCTGTGAGTAAAACTCAGCCCATTGAAGATATTATGACCGTTTATGAAACTGGAATACGTCATTTTGGTGAAAATAGAGTGGCAGAATTAGCAGAAAAAGCTACTCAATTAAAGGATTTAAGGGATTTACAATGGCATTTTATTGGGCATTTGCAAACTCGCCAAAGCAAACTGGTAGCAAAATATGCCGATTATTTTCATGCTGTTGATCGGGTAAAAATTGCTCAACATTTGTCAAAACACTTGCAAGAATTAAATCGCGTATTACCCGTATTTATCGAAATTAATATTTCTGGCGAAAAGAGTAAAGGCGGTTTTAATTGCGCTAATTGGAAAAATAATCAGGAGCAACGTAATGATTTATTAGCCGCTATTAAAATTATTGCATCGTTACCAAATTTAAATATTCAGGGCTTAATGACTATGGCACCTTTTAAGGCAGAAAAGGAGTTTATTCGCAATATTTTCAAGCAATTATATCAATTATCTGAATGGTTAAACGCAGAATTACCTACATTGAAAGCAAAAGAATTATCAATGGGAATGAGTGGTGATTTCGGAATTGCAGTGGAAGAAGGTGCAAGTTATGTGCGTATCGGCACAGCAATTTTTGGAAAAAAACGGAGCGATTAAACCATTAATAATAATTACTCGAACAGTTTTTATTATTTGTGGTTAAGTACTTATATAATATTTCATACGATAAAATCAAGCAATTTATTATTAGCTGTTCATAATTAAAATTTTGATAGTCCTAAACAAAGTAGTGATTAGGCTACCAAGAAAATATATGATGAACCTATCCCACTAATAATT
>JAGLFE010000468.1 GCA_023144675.1 Thiomargarita sp.
TTTCTAATATAACAATATGGAGTTAAACATGCGATTATTAATGGTTTTTTCAATGTTATTGTCATCATTTTGTGTTGCTGATGATTTTATCTATCTATCAGATATACATATTTTTGAATCTTCTCCACAAAAAATGCGTATTATTTTTGAATTAGATAGTCAACTTGTTACGCATAACATTTTTACTCTTGATAGCCCTCAGCGTTTAGTTGTTGATTTAGCTAATACTAAATTGCATGGTAAAAAAATTCCATTTCCGAATCAAAGAAGTATTATTAGGGCAATTCGTACTGCTCCATACCATAAGAATGATTTGCGGATTGTTTTTGATTTAACAACTTCAATTCGTACCCAGAGTTTTTTGTTAGAACCAAATGAAATGAACGGACACCGCCTTATTATTGATATTCAGATTTTAAAATCTACCAGTAATAATTGGTGGGATTTATCTGGGGAATCAAATCGAACTGCTGTTACTTCACCTATTATTACTGCCACGCAACAAAATATTACAGCTAATAGTATTATTATCGCTATTGACGCTGGGCATGGTGGTATTGATTCAGGTGCAACGGGGATTAATGGAACTAAGGAAAAATATATTGTATTAAGCATAGCAAAAAATCTAGCCACCTTAGTAAATAAAGCTCCTAATATGCGAGCGGTGCTGATTCGTAATGGGGATTATTATATTAAATTGCGTAAACGGATTGAACTTGCACGCGAATATAAAGCCAATTTATTTATTTCTATTCATGCCGATGCTTTTCCAGATAACCATAAAGTGCATGGTTCTTCAGTTTATATGCTATCAAAACATGGTGCAACTAGTGAGATGGCACGGTGGTTAGCTAAAAAAGAAAATGCGGCTGATTTGATTGGAGGAATTAGTTTAAATGATAAAGATGAGTTGCTGGCACAAGTTTTATTGGATTTATCTATATCAGGAACTTTAGAAACTAGTGCTTATTTAGCAAAAAGTGTCTTAAAATCTTTAAAAAAGACCTTAGCTGTACATACTTCACAATTGCAAAGAGCCAATTTTATCGTACTTTCCTCACCAGATATTCCATCTATTTTAGTGGAAACTGGATTTCTATCAAATCCTTATGAGGAACAAAAATTGAATTTGCCTAAATATCGTTTACAAATTGCTAAAGCTATTTTTGCTGGTATTACTGAATATATTGCGCAATTGAATTGAGATAAATTTCATACATTTCACAATTTGGTAGTTCTAAATAAAGTAGTGATAGTTTTAAAAAGGCACGTTACCTAATGGAATTCTAAGCCACCTAGTTGGTGGTTAATATCCAACACTTAGGACTTAGGATTTAATAATCTTCTAAAGTTTCTTCAAACCGGTAAAGTCTTAAATGCCTAATAGATTTAAGTTTTGGGTTTTATAAAATCCTCATTCCTTACTAGAAAATTGTCAATATTGTGGGCGTACTTTTACAGAAAAAGATGTACACTAAACAACCCAAAGTAGGCAAGTATTTGACATTCCCGAACCAAAATTAGAAATAACTGAACACCAAATAGAGCGATATCCCTGTCCCATTTAACTATTTTTAAAGATTTTTTTCAAAATACTCTTTTTAGGCGATAAACCGGCTTTCTCCATAGTATCTTTGACAATCTCAATATTTAGTTTATTAATATCGGCTACTTGAGAAGTGTTATCCAAATAAGTATTAAAAATATCCGCTAATTGACGTGTATGTTCTCCAATTTCCTCTAAAAAATCAGAAACAATAATTGCTTTCAATTTTTCTACCGATTCAAACATTTGCTGGTGAATTATATCGTTTTCCTCTTTTAAAGTAGTTAAAGCTTGTTGTACTTGTTGATTTGCCTTGACATCTAAATCATTGATAAAACTTTGATATTTCTCTAGTTTTTCTAAATATAAAGTATGTTCTTTAGTTAAACTTGTATTTAAATAGTGATGTATTTTCTCAATTTCCTGTTTTGAATTAACCAGCAAAATTTGACTAATTCTTTCTAAGTTATTTTCTAAAATAAGTTGCGTACTACTCGCATTTTTTTCCAAATAATTACTTTGAGCTTGTAGAAAATGTTCTACTCGTTCAAATAAATCCTTTTTAAAAGCAAATTGCGATGCTTTCAAATCATCATTAGCACTTTTAATATTATTGAGAAAATATTGAATACTATGTTTACTTTGAATCAAATCGTTTTGAAAATGTTTTATTTCTTCAAGTTGTTGATTAAATATAGATTGAGATTTTTGAATTACCGACATCATTTTGCGAAGGTTTTCAGTAGAATGCTTATTTAACACATCTAAAACATTTGACAAGGTAATAATATCGGGATTTTTGGAGTCTTTACAAACAAATTGTTCAAATAAATTATAAAGTTTAGAAATATTGTTTAACGAATTTCTAAATTCTATTTTTTCCCGTTGTTTCTCTCTCAATAAAATACTTCTATACGGACGTAATTCAATATTCCTCAACATATAACAAAATATAGCAAAAATAATTCCCGCCGCACTAAAAGCCAAGCCACTTTTAATCGCTTCTGCCATTTTTTCATGTTTTTCTGCTTCAATATCGGTATTGGAATTATTGCTCGAAGTATTTTGTTCAAAATTAGTGCTAACTTTGAAAAAGTCCGGCGTAATTGCACTTTGAACCGATAAAGCGGCTCCAGCTAATCCAACTAATAAAAATATTTCAGCAAATAGGTGATAACGTCTAGTAATATTGCCGATATAAATTTCTGTAATTAAAGGTTTACCTGCTCTAACACCAAGTACTTTTTTCCACATACCTTGGCTAAATGAAAATACAAAAGTAATTAATACATAAATAAACAAAATAATATGGATAAAAAACCAAAAATGATGAGTGTAATAATTAAACCATTTTATATAATCAAAATCGCTAATACTACTAAAATCGAATAAAATAATAGTATTATTTGCTTCAGTTGCTAATACTTGTGGTATATAAATTAAGCTTAATACTAGGCAAAATAAGGTAAAAATGTTTTTTAAATTGTTCATGTAGTGATATTTTTAATATTCAAGAATAATAATAACTATTTATAAGTTTACTCTATAAAAGCTTAGTTCTCAATTTTTTAGTTAAAATTAAAGATTTTAAGGGCTATTTTTGCCACTATGATAAGATAAAAACTTATTAAAATAATATTATTAAATTTGCCAATAATAGCTAATTATTAACCGAGTAATTATTATGAATCAAACTAAAAAGACCATTGATAGCTATGCTGTTATGGGTAATCCTATTTCTCATAGCCAATCGCCACTTATTCATCATAGTTTTGCAGAACAAGTTGGACAGCAAATAGAATATAATGCCATTTTAGTCGATAAGCAAGCTGTTGAATTTAAAATAGCAGTAAAAAAATTTCAAACTGCTGGTGGTAAAGGTTTAAATATAACCATTCCATTTAAGCAAGATGCTTGGGAATTAGCTAATCAACATGGCGAGGTTGCTAAACGAGCTGGTGCAGTTAATACTTTATGGTTTGATGAATTAGGCAATATCCATGGTGAAAATACTGATGGGGTTGGTTTGGTCAATGATTTAGTTCATAATCACGGTTTTGCAATCAAGGAAAAACGGTTATTAATACTTGGCGCAGGTGGTGCAGTTCGGGGAATTTTAGAACCTTTGTTAAACGCCCAACCTAGCCAATGTATTATTGCTAATCGTACTATTTCTAAAGCTATTGATTTAGTAAAATTATTCGATAAATTTGGTGATATTGCTAGTAGTTCTTATGAAGCTTTACAAGGTCAATCATTTGATTTAATTATTAATGGTACATCCACCAGTTTACAAGGGCAATTACCACCTTTAGTCAGCGGTTTATTAAATAAAGACGGTGTTTGTTATGATATGATGTATGCTAATATTGATACGCTTTTTATGCAATGGGGCAAGCAACAAGGTTCAGTTTGCACTTTAGATGGTTTAGGTATGTTAGTGGAACAAGCGGCAGAATCTTTCTATTTGTGGCGAGGAATTAGACCAAAAACTAAGCCTGTTATTGAAAGAGTGCGGGATTATTTAGCTACCAACTAAGGGATAAAAATTTTAAAATAAATCATAAAGCAAGATGAATATACAGTTTCAAATTACTTCGGACAATTTTTCTAAGTACAAACTCAAAAATTAGTTAAAATATTAAACTTGATTCACTAATAAAAACCAAGTTTTTACATTAGTTTAAATTTTGGCAGTTAAAATTGTCCGAAGTATTGATTATAAATTAACGCTTATCCATTGGAATATAATCACGTCTTGAATTACCAAGATATAATTGGCGGGGACGACCAATTTTTAAATCAGGTTCATTCATCATTTCCATCCATTGAGATACCCAACCAACTGTTCTTGCCACAGAAAACATAACAGTAAACATATTTAACGGAATATTTAACGCGCTTAAAATAATGCCAGAGTAAAAATCAACATTAGGATATAATTTACGTTCAATAAAATAATCATCTTCAAGAGCAATCCGTTCTAATTCCATCGCAGTTTCAAACAGAGGCATTTGGCTCATATCTAGGTCTTTTAACAAACCATGACAGCTTTCACGGATGATTGTAGCACGTGGATCATAATTTTTATAAACCCGATGCCCAAAACCCATTAATCTAGTTGGATCATTTTTATCTTTAAAGCGGTCAATATATTTAGGAATATTTCTAGAATGCCCAATATTATGCAACATACGAATAACAGCCTCATTAGCTCCGCCATGTGCTGGACCCCATAAAGTAGCAATTCCACCAGCCACACAGGAAAAAGGATGAGCTTGGGAACTACCGGCTAAACGTACCGTAGAAGTGCTAGCATTTTGCTCATGATCAGCATGTAAAATAAGCATAATTTCTAATGCTCGGTTCGCTTTCTCATTAAATTCATAATCCATCGTTGGACGAGAAAACATCATATACATAAAATTACTAACATAATCCAAACTATTACGTGGATAAACATAAGGTTGCCCAATTAAATATTTATGGATTCTAGTTGCAATGGTAGGCAATTTAGCAATTAAGCGAATGGCACTCATGTTACGATGTTCGGGATTTTTAATATCCATTGCATCAGGATAATAGCCTGATAATGCACCAACAACTCCTACTAGCATCGCCATTGGATGGGCATCATGTTGAAATCCTTTATAGAAGTTAGATAAACCTTCGTGCAATAAAGTATGTTGACAAATTGATCCCCTAAAGTTTTTCATTTGATCTTCAGTTGGTAATTCACCATAAAGTAACAAATAACAAACTTCAAGGTAACTGCTATTCTTTGCTAATTGCTCAATTGGATAGCCACGATATAACAAAATACCTTTTTCACCATCAATAAAGGTGATTTTACTTTCACAACTAGCTGTCGTTACAAAAGCTGGGTCAAAAGTAAAAAGTTCAAGTTCTTTATATAAATTACGGCTGTCAATAACAGATGGTCCATGTACGCCGTCCTTAATTGGGCATTCAATAGACTTTCCGGTACGATTATCAGTAATCGTAACTGTATTTTTACTCACGTTTATTAACCTTTGCGTTATTTATAATAATGATTAGATTATTTCAGAATAATTGGTAATTATAAATTATATTTTACCTAATTTAAATTAAAAAAAAACTCACCTTACGCAGAAATTAATAATTCAAACAATTTAAAACAAATTGAAATCTAAATAATATCAAGGTTTAGTTTCAATAATTGAAATTAAATAAAATTCAAGATTTAACAAGTTTTGTTTGATTATTCAATACTTTGAACAATTTTTTAAGTATAAACCCAAGTATGATTTTTTTGTTGCGCTGGGAACAATAAAACCATATTGAATATATCTTAAATTACATTTTCAAATTAATCAATACCTTCAATTTTATTGAAATAGACCCTTATCAGTTTAAATTTTTGGTAGTCCTAAAATAGGTAGTGCTAAACCTGTTAGGTCTTTGATACCTGACAGGTTTTTTGAGACCATCACTACTTTGTTCAGGACTACCAAATTTTTGGTGAATACGGATAATG
>JAGLFE010000469.1 GCA_023144675.1 Thiomargarita sp.
ATGCGCTTCGTTCCTCAGCAGCATCCTACATATAAACATATTTATTATCACAACAGGTTATAATGAAAATAAAGCTTTATGAATAATAATAATCTAACAAAAAATCAACAACCATTAGTATTAATTGTTGATGATGATATTTTTGTGCGGGGAATGTTACAAACATTGCTTGAAAAAGAAGAATATCGGGTTATTATCGCAACTGATGGAATAAACGCATTAGAAATGTTCCAAAAACATAAACCTGACGTTATTCTGATGGATGCGGTAATGCCATTAATGGACGGTTTTAAGGCATGTGGAAAACTTAAAAAATTAACTTCTGCCTCTGATACGCCTGTTATCATGGTAACTTCATTAGATGATGAAAAATCGGTTAATAAAGCCTTTGAAGTTGGCGCAGTTGAATATATTACTAAACCTGTACATTGGGCAGTTTTACGCCATCGAATGGCAGTTATTTTAGAAACATTGAGTATTCAAGCGGCTTTAATTAAAAACGAAGCACAATTTAGAGGTATTTTTGAACAAGCGGCGATTGGAATTGCTTTGCTTGATATGGATGGGAAATTAATAGACAGTAATCCTATTGTGCAAAAAATGTTAAAAGTAACGATTAATGACATACGTAATCAATCATTTAATCAATTTTTTCATCCGCCTGAAGTTTTAATAGAAGAAGAATTTTATCAACAATTATTAGCTGGTACTCGTTATTATTACCAAATGGAAAAATTTTTTATTCAAAAGCAAGGTAGTAAATTATGGGTGCGTATCACCACCTCATTAGTAAGAGATAAAAAGAATATCCCGCTATTTTTTGTACAAATGATTGAAGATATTACTGAAAATAAACATACGCAAACTTCGCTAAAATTAGCTGCTAAAGTATTTAAATCTACCACCAATAGCGTTATTATTACAGATTCTCAAGGTAAACTAATTGATGCTAATCAAGCTTTTTTACGAACTACTGGTTATGAGTATGAAGAGGTATTAAATAAAAACCCACGATTTTTAAAGTCAGGGCATCAAGATGATAAGTTCTATCAAAAAATGTGGGATTTAATTACCCAAACGGGTTATTGGGATGGTGAAATTATTAATTGTCGGAAAAATGGTGATATTTATTCAATTTGGACTGCCATTAGTTCTATAAAAAATGAGCATAATGAAGTTACTAACTATGTTGCTGTTTATTCGGATATTCATCTACCTCCAAAAGATCAACAATCGATGCAACAATTTACACATTATGATACTTTAACTAAATTACCCAATAATTTATTATTTCAAAAACATTTAACTCACGCTTATTACCAAAATAAAGGTTTGGCAGTATTTTGCTTAGTTTTAGATAATTTTAAATTAATTAATAAAAATTTTAGCTTTGGCATCGGTAATCAAGTTTTAAAAATAATTACTCAACGTTTGAAACAATCTATCCGTGATAATGATACACTTGCACGTTTAAAAAACGATAAATTTGCTATTATTTTAACGCCTATTTATCAAGATAATGAGATTTATATGATTGCAGATAAAATATTTACACATCTTACTGAACCTATATCAATTGGTGAAAATATATTTAAAGTGAATTGCTATATTGGTATTTGTTTATGCACGGATATAAAAATTGATAATGATAAAGAAGTAAAAATATTATTAGAATATGCCGAACAAGCGGTAAAAATGGCTAAAAAACGAGGTAAAAATACTTATCATGTCTATAATAGTTAAAAAAATATTAACCATGAAACAATTTATTTTATATTTATTGTTGCTAAATTTATTTGGATGTACTCAATTTTTTACTGACCCCAAAGATTTAAATTGGTCTGAAGAACGCTTATATGCGGAAGCAAAAAAATCATTTAAAGTTGGTGATTATGAAATGGCGGTTAAATATTATGAAATATTAGAAACACGTTATCCATTTGAAAAATATGCGCAACAATCACAACTTGATCTTATGTATGCTTATTATAGGCATGATGAACCAGAATTAGCCGATGAAAAAGCCAATAGATTTATAAAATTATATCCACGTCATCCACATGTTGATTATGCCTATTATATGAAAGGATTGGTTTATTTCGATACTAATGCAAGTATATTAATTAACCTATTTTCATTAGATCGCTCTCAACGGGATCAAGGTACAGCTACTCAGTCCTTTTTAAACTTTGCGAATTTGGTTAATCGCTTTCCTAATAGTAAATATACTAAAGATGCTCGACAACGTATGATTTATCTGCGTAATATGTTAGCTACTTATGAATTGCATGTAGCTCAATTTTATATGCAACGCAATGCCTATGTTGCAGCAATAAATCGAGCAAAAACTATTATTGAACTCTATCAACAAACTCCTGCAGTACGTGAAGCATTAGTTATTTTAGCTAAAGCCTATAAAATAATGGAACTGAATGATTTAGCAACCACTACTTTAAAAGTTCTAAAATTGAATTATCCTGGTTATAAAGGTATTCAAGAAGTTGAAAACTTAGTTTTAAAATAAAGGCAATGGATTTGGTTTTGAAATTATTGAAAACAATAAATGTGCAAACGCTATTGTTATTGGTGGCAATGGGAAATATTTTCTAAAACTAAATTTTTTAAAATGAAACAAATATTATAATAAATTATTTCTGTTTAAATACATATTATAAATAAAGGTTGAATAATAATGCAACGTATAATTATTTTTACCATGGTAGTAGTTATTCTAGCAATGGTCAATTTTGAAATTTACAAAAAAGAACAATTAATAGCTGAGGGAAATTCCATTTTATTAGAATTAGCTCCACATGATCCGCGTTCATTAATTCAAGGAGATTATATGGTGTTACGCTATAAAATTGCTCGGTTGCTGGAATTGCAATCTATTCAGAAAGATGGTTGTTTGGTTTTAGAATTAGATGAACAAAATGTAGCCCATTTTAAGCGTATTTATCAAGAACATAGGGCTTTAGAAGCAGAAGAAATCTTATTGCGCTTTCGGAAAAGGAAGAAAAATATTCGTCTTGGTGCAGAAAGTTTCTTTTTTCAAGAAGGAGATGCTCAATATTATAATAATGCTCGTTATGGAGAATTAAAAATAGTACCAAATGGAGAAAGTGTTTTAATTGGCTTGCGGGATGTTGATTTTAATTTACTTGCAGCTCCTAATCCAGTTAATGAAGCTGAGTTAAATTAAAATTTTGGGTAGTCCTAAAATAGGTAG
>JAGLFE010000047.1 GCA_023144675.1 Thiomargarita sp.
GACCAAGTTATGTATTATCGGGAAGATAAAAAAGGTCAGATTTTAGAAGAAGGAATTTGTGAAGCAGGTGCTATTTCTTCTTGGATAGCAGCGGCTACTTCTTATAGCAACCACGATATTAATATGGTGCCGTTCTATATTTTCTATTCCATGTTTGGTTTCCAACGAGTAGGCGATTTAGCTTGGGCAGCTGGTGATATGCGAGCGCGGGGATTTTTAATTGGCGGTACGGCGGGACGAACTACGTTATCAGGCGAGGGCTTACAACATCAAGATGGACATGGAGTTATGTTGGCTTCCAATATTCCCAATTGTGTGGTTTACGACCCAACTTTTGCTTATGAAATGTCCATTATTATCCATGATGGTTTACGTCGAATGTTTAAGGAACAGGAAAATATTTTTTATTATATTACGGCGATGAATGAAAATTACACTCATCCTGCTATGCCAAAAAATGCAGAAACAGGTATTTTAAAAGGTATGTACTTGTTTAAAGAAAGCAAAACCAATAGTTCCAAAGTACAATTATTAGGAAGCGGAGCAATTTTACGGGAAGTTATTGCCGCTAGTGCTTTATTGGCAGAAGATTTCGGTGTCGCCGCTAATATTTGGAGTGTAACCAGTTTCACTGAATTGCATCGCCAAGCTGAAGAAATAAAGCGTTGGAATCTGTTTAATCCCAATGAAGCACATAAAATTTGTTATGTAGAATCTTGTTTGGCAAACCAGAAAGGTCCTATTATTGCGGCAACGGATTATATTAAAGCCTATGCCAATCAAATTCGGGCTTATTTACCGCATGCGTATTATTATGTATTGGGAACGGACGGTTTTGGACGCAGTGATTCACGCAAGCAATTACGGAAATTCTTTGAAGTCGATCGCTATTATATTGTATTAACTGCGTTACGAGGTTTGGTTGATATGGAAGAATTACCGCTGGAAGTGGTTGGTAAAGCTATAGAAAAATATGGCTTGGACGTGAATAAACCAAATCCCATGAGCGTTTAATTAAAGGAGAATGGAAGTAATGCAAGAAGTAAAAGTACTTGATCTTGGCGATTTTAAAGATGTTCCAGTATTAGAATTATTGGTTAGTGAAGGCGAAACTATTGAACAGGAGCAGTCTTTAATCGTTCTCGAAAGTGATAAAGCGGCGATGGAAATTCCTGCTTCTCATGCTGGTATTATTAAGGAATTGAAAATAAAAGTAGGGGATAAAGTATCTGCTGGGGATGTTATTTTATTATTGGAAGAAACAGGACAAGTTATTGAAAAACCTGTTAAAACTGTTAAAGCCATTGTAGAAGAACCCGTTGCGCCAGTTCCAAAAAATAACATTGTTCATCCTCCTTCGCCCACCCAATCTGTTATGGCAGAATTACGGCGGCCAAAAAATTTACCACTGCCACCAATAGAAGTGTCCCAAAATACCTCAGTGCATAAAGCTCATGCTGGTCCCGCAGTGCGTTTATTGGCACGAGAATTAGGGGTTGATTTATCAAAAGTAACTGGCAGCGGGCGTAAAAATAGGATTTTAAAGGAAGATGTTCACGCTTTTGTGAAGCAAACTATGCAGGAAGGAATGCAACCTGTTGGAATTGCATCTGGTGGTGGAATGGGGATTCCAGAAATTCCAGCTATCGATTTTAGTCAGTTTGGGGAGATTGAAACTCAAGCCTTGAAACGAATCAAGAAACTTTCTGGAGCGCATTTACACCGTAGTTGGCTTAATATTCCTCATATTACCCAATTTGATGAAGCCGATATTACCGACTTGGAAATCTTTCGCAAAGAATTGACCAAAAAGCGTAATGTTAAAATCACTTTATTTAGTTTCTTATTGAAAGCCTGTGCGGCGGCTTTAAAGAAATTTCCTGAATTTAATGCTTCCTTGGATAGTAGCAAGGAAAATTTGATTTTGAAAAAATATTATCACATTGGGGTGGCGGTTGATACTCCAAATGGTTTAGTAGTGCCAGTTATTAAAAATGTGGATAATAAAGGTTTATTTGAATTAGCGGAAAATCTGCTCGAAGTGAGTCAAAAAGCTCGAGCGGGTAAATTGCTAACTACTGATATGCAGGGCGGTTGCTTTACTATCACCAGTTTGGGAGGTATTGGTGGCACTGCATTTACGCCGATTATTAATGCGCCAGAAGTGGCTATTTTAGGTTTATCTCGGGCTAAGATGCAGCCAATTTATCAGGGTAATGAATTTGTCCCACGTTTGATGTTGCCTTTATCTTTGTCCTATGATCATCGGGTAATTGATGGAGCGGCTGGGGTTAGATTTACTCAATATTTGAGTTTTATTTTATCGGATGTACGACGATTGTTGTTGTGATCTATTGATTAACGAAAAATAGTTAAAATTAAGGTGTATAATATTTTTTGTTTATACATCAACTCAAATTACGCCAAACAAAGAGAAATCATTTTTGCCAAACATCGTAAAATAGATAGAGAAATAACACAAGTTCTATCTTAATAAAAACAAATAAATAATAACTTCAAATAGAAATTAAACCATGACTACTATATTAAAAAAACCAAGCAACGAAAAATTACAAAAAATTCTCGATATTATTAATGAAAAATTTCCAGCGGTAAACTCTGAATTAATTAAGAATTTTACTCAATATTTTTACCAATCTATCACTTCAGAAGAAACTCCTGAATGGGGAGATGTTGCTAATTTTTATGGAGCGGCGATTACTTATTGGCATTTAATTCATCAATATAATAATTCGCAATCAGCAAAAATTCGAGTTTATAATCCACAGTTTGAGCAAGATGGTTGGCAAACCAAGCACACGATTATCAGTATTTTAGTCAAAAACAAACCTTTTTTAGTTGATTCCATTCATATTGCTTTAAATCGGCAAGGATTTATTGTTTATTTTACTAATCATCTTATATTTAAAACCGTGCGCAATCAACAAGATGAATTATTGGAAATATTAGCCAGTGAAAATAATACTCAAACTGCAACGCCATATAATCATGAATCTATTATTCATTTAGAAATTGACCGACAAACTGAACCGCAAACTTTAGAAAAAATTGCTCGTGAATTAAAGCAAATTTTAAATGATGTGCATTTAGCAACTTATGATTGGCAAGCAATGCGCAGAGAAATGGAGGAAGTTCAACAAGATTTAGCCACTAATCCACCTCCGATTGATAAGCAAGAAATTAAAGAAGTGAATCATTTTTTACAGTGGTTACAAACTAATAATTTTATTTTTTTTGGCTATCAAGAATATCAATTATCCACCACTGGCGAACTATTATTATATAAACAACCGCATACTGGACTAGGAATTTTACGTGAAAATAAAGCAATTAGTTCACCCAATGATAACCAAGCCAAAAAAGTAGCATCGAAAAGTTTTGCTAAATTACCGTTAGATTTACGCCAATTGGCACAGCAAAAGACTTTAGTTTCCGTGCATAAAACCGTTTCGTATTCAACTATTCATCGTCCTGGCTACTTGGATTATATTGGTATTAAACTAATTAACGCAGAGGGAATTGTTACTGGTGAAAAGCGGTTTTTGGGATTATATACCTCGGCAGCTTATCATCAACTAACTCAAGATATACCCATAATACGTTATAAAATTAAATACGTATTAGAAAAATCAGGTTTTTCCAATATTAATTACTTAAATCGGGCTTTATCCTATGTTTTGGAAACCTATCCGCGTGATGAATTATTTTGGATTGATAAAGACTTTCTATTTCATACCGCCATGGGGATTTTAAAATTAAATGAATGTCAACAACGAGTTCGCTTATTCATATTACCAGATGTTTATTTACGCTTTTTTTCCTGCCTAGTTTATATGCCACGTGAGCGTTATGATACCAATATTCGTCAACAGATTCAATCAGTTTTATTAAATGCTTTTAGCGGGATCAAAGTTGATTTTAACGTACGTTTATCGGAATCAGCATTGGCACAAATTCATTTTATCGTTCATATTGATGCCAAAAATCGGGTTAAATATGATATTAAAACTATCGAAAATCAGCTAATTGAAGTAACACGTACTTGGTCGGAAATATTGCGTGAAACTTTGCTAGAACATAACGGTGAAGAACTAGGTATCCAACTCTTTTCTAAATATGAAACCGCATTTTCAGCCGCTTATAAGGAAGATTTTTCAGCTCGCCACGCAATCTATGATATTGAAAAAATAGAACATTTAAGCTTGAATAACAATGATTTAGCTATGAATCTCTATCGTCCTATAGAAGTATCGGATAATTTTTTACAGTTTAAATTATTTCATGCTCAAAATTATCTGTCTTTATCCAAAATTCTACATAAACTTGAAAATATGGGCGTTAAAGTTACCAGCGAACGCTCTTATAAAATTCAAGTGCCTAATAAACCCAACATTTGGATTCAGGATTTTGGGTTGCAACATAAGCAAGCTTCCTTAAAAATCAGTGAGATTAAAGAAACCTTTCAAGAATTATTTAAACAAGTTTGGCTTGAAAGCGTTGAAAATGATGGTTTTAATCGTTTAATCTTACATTCCAATTTAAACTGGCGGGAAATTATTATTTTTCGGGCTTATTGGAAATATTTGCGCCAAATTAAAGCCAATTTTAGCCAAGAATATGTTGAACAAGCTTTAGTCAATAATCCCGTGATTATAACTTTGTTACGTGATTTATTTCATGCACGTTTTCAGCCATCTCAAGAACATACTGATAACATAGAAAAAATTACCCAACAACTTGAAACTGCCCTAGATTCAGTAGTTAGTTTAGATGAAGATCGGATTTTGCGACTATTTTTTGGCATGATTTCAGCGACTTTACGCACGAACTATTTTCAACTGGATTTAAATGGGCAACCAAAATCATATTTATCGTTTAAAATTGCTCCCCATCAAGTAGCAGAAATGCCAGAACCACGTCCAATGTTTGAAATTTTTGTTTATTCCCCACAAGTAGAAGGCGTGCATTTACGAGGTGGAAAAGTGGCACGTGGTGGGATTCGCTGGTCGGATCGGATTGAGGATTTTCGCACTGAAATATTGGGATTAGTAAAAGCACAAATGGTCAAAAATGCGGTAATTGTCCCAGTTGGTTCTAAAGGTGGTTTTATTGCCAAACGTATGCCTAAAAATGCTAAACGTGAGCTTATTCAAGCGGAAGGTATTGCTTGTTATAAAACCTTTATTTGTGGATTGTTAGATTTGACTGATAATTTGTTAAATGGTAAGCTTATTTCACCGAAAAATGTGGTACGATATGATGAAGATGATCCTTATTTAGTTGTAGCTGCTGATAAAGGAACTGCTACTTTTTCAGATATTGCCAATGAAATTTCCCAAAGTTATAAATTTTGGCTTGGCGATGCTTTTGCTTCTGGTGGTTCAACTGGTTATGACCATAAAAAAATTGGCATTACCGCCCGTGGAGCTTGGGAATCAGTAAAACGACATTTCCGAGAATTAAATATTGATATTCACAAACAAGATTTTAGCGTAATCGGTATTGGAGATATGTCGGGAGATGTATTTGGCAATGGAATGTTATTATCCCAACACATAAAATTATTGGGAGCATTTAACCACCTGCATATCTTTTTAGACCCAAATCCCAATTCTCAAACCAGTTTTCAAGAACGACAACGTTTATTCCAATTACCGCGTTCTAGTTGGATAGATTATAATGCTCGACTAATTTCCAAAGGTGGCGGCGTATTTTCCCGTAATTTAAAACAAATTCATTTATCCTCTGAAGTTCGCAATATATTGGGAATTAATCAGCAATCTTTAACCCCAACCGAATTGATTAAAACCATGCTCAAAACTTCGGTGGATTTATTATGGAATGGTGGAATTGGGACTTATGTAAAAGCGGAATCTGAACAACAAATTGAAATAGGCGATAGAAATAATGATGCGGTGCGGATTAATGCCAATGAATTACGCTGTAAAATTGTTGCCGAAGGTGGAAATCTAGGTTTTTCCCAGCTTGGACGTATTGAATATGCCTTGCATGGGGGGCGGATTTATAGTGATGCAATGGACAATTCTGGAGGCGTGGATTGTTCCGATCATGAAGTAAATATCAAGATTTTATTAGATGCAGTGGTAAATAATGGTGATATGACTGGCAAGCAACGTAATCAATTATTAGTTGACATGACTGATTCAGTTGCTTATTCCGTGTTAAAAAATAATTATTTACAAACTCAAGCAATTAATGCTTCTTTAAGTATTGCACCGCAATTATTGGATTTACATAGTCGTTTTATTCGCTTTTTAGAAAAAATAGGGCAATTGGATCGGGATTTAGAATTTTTGCCCAGTAATAAAATATTAATCAAGCGTCGAGCTGATAAACAGGGCTTAACTGCACCAGAATTATGTGTATTACAAGCTTATGCTAAAATAAACTTGTATAAAACTTTATTGCATTCTGATTTACTGAAAGAACCTTATTTTATCAAGATATTGGAACAATATTTTCCATCAACATTAACTACTCGTTTTAGCAATTTTATTGAACATCATCATTTAAATCAGGAAATAATTGCTACTGAATTGACTAATTTGCTATTTTCAAATGTTGGCATTGCTTTTATTTTTATGTTGCACGAGGAAACTGGACAATCTATTCAATCAATTGTAAAAGCCTTTATGGTTGCATGGGAAGTGTTTGATATAAAAGCTATTTTTGAAGACATTCAAGCATTGGATAACACTATTGATGCACAGGTACAAATTCAACTAATGTTAACGGCACGCCAGCAAATTGAACGGGCAGCTCGTTGGTTGTTACGCCATTATCAAGTACTTACGGATATGCAAGCAACTATTACTATGATAAGTTCGGGAGTACATAATTTATCAGCAAATATGTTAAGTTTGATTGGTGATACTGAGCAAGCGGTGTTGAAAGAAAATATTGCTAATTTTACTCAATTAGGTGTTCCCAATAAATTAGCCATGAAAGTGGCACGTTTGGTATTTTTGTTACCAGTATTTGATATTGTTGAAGTAACAAATAATACTGCGATTAAATTGGAAAAAGTAGCCGCAGTTTACTTCTTGCTTGGTACACAATTGGAACTTTATTGGTTGCGCGATCATATTGCAAAATTGCCGAGAGATAATCGTTGGACAGC
Source organism: Thiomargarita sp. (assembly GCA_023144675.1). Taxonomy (GTDB): domain Bacteria; phylum Pseudomonadota; class Gammaproteobacteria; order Beggiatoales; family Beggiatoaceae; genus JAGLFE01. Next base: position 7,163 of record JAGLFE010000047.1, read on the forward strand.
TCTTTCTCGTTCAGCTTTGCGGGATGAATTATATCGAACCCATCGTGAATTAACAATGGTTATTTTAAAAGAGGAATCTGTTGATTTAACTCCTAAAGAGCAAATTGCCACTTGGATGGATTCCAAAAAAATGCAACGTTATCAACAGATATTAGCGGATGTTAATCGGGTTAAAAAGCCTGATTTATCTATGTTATTAGTGGCTTTGCGTGAAGTCCGAAATTTACTTTAAACTTCTACATTATTAACACAATTCAAATAAGCTTGCTCCAAATTATCAGCGGAGAAATGCTGGCAACATTCGCTGGGCGTGCCTATAAATGGTAGTTGCCCTTTATGTAAAATAGCAATTCGATCACATAAAATTTCAATATCGGTTAATAAATGGGTGCTAAAAAATAGAGTTGTATTTTGCGTTTTTAATACTTTTAAATGATTTTTAAAATAAGCTCGAGCTTTAGGGTCCAAACCATTCATAGGTTCATCAAATATTAATAATTGCTTTTTAGACAAAAAACTGGCAATTAAACCTATTTTTTGAATCATTCCCTTAGAATAATAACGCACGGATTGTTTTAAAGCAACAATATCAAAATCTAAAGTTTTACAAATGGTCTCAACTTGTTCTGAAATATAAGAATAACCATGTAATTTTGCTATATAAGTAAGAAAATGTTGTCCAGTTAAATAATGTGGTGGCGAAAATTGTTCGGGTAAAAAAGTAATTTCGGTACGTGCATAATGTTTGGTATGTTCAATTTTAGAAATTTGAATGCAACCCTCATCAATTTCACATAAATCTAATAAACATTTAATTAAAGTTGTTTTTCCTGCTCCATTCGCACCAATTAAACCAAAAAACTCACCAGTTGATATTTCTAAATTGATATTTTTTAGAATAGTTTTGCGTTGATATTGTTTACAAACATTTTTGAATTTAATTATTGGCATGGTGTTTTAGAATTATTAAGTTTAATTTTTTCCTTGAACGATTTAAAATACAAAATTTTATTTTAATACTTTGGACAATTTTTTCAGTATAAACTCAAAATAAAAACTTTATTTTACGGTATCATAATTAAATGCAACTTAGGCAAAATATTAGTTAAAAGCTTTATGTTATTTAGATTTTTGGCAGTTAAATTTGTCAAAATCAGGAAGTATTTATAATAAAATTTATTTCATTTAATGAACCGCAATTTTTGTTTATAATTATTTCCAAAAAATATATAAATATGCGCTAGACTATAAATATTTAGATTTTATAATTATCATTAAAATTCGAGGCTATGATTTATGTCAACAAATGAAACTACTGATGAAACACAACAAGAAGAACTTACTATTAAAGAGAAGGTTAAAAGGATTACAGAAGCGCATGATATTGTTGGTATGTATTCAAGCGGGGCAATGATTGCTGGTTTAATTCCTTTACCAATTATTGATATGGCGGCACTAACTGGCGTTCAACTTAAAATGTTGCATAGCCTTTCTGAACAATATGAGGTTGAGTTTTCAAAAGATTTGGCTAAACCTATAATTGCGGCTTTATTGGGAGGTGCATTGCCTATAACAGCAGCAGGATCAATGGCAAGTGCGATTAAAATAATACCTTTTATTGGGCAAGCGGCAGGTATGGTTAGTATGTCATTATTAGGTAGTGCCGCTACTTATGCCGTGGGAAAGGTATTTATTGAACATTTTGAATCGGGTGGTAGCTTTTTAACTTTTGATCCACAGCAAATGCAGGAAAAATTTAAAAAGCACTTAGAAGAAGCTAAAAAAACTACAACTAATTCATAAAATTAATTAGTAGTTCTTTATTAAACCTGTTATTTAATAACTTGACAGGTTTTTTTTAGAATTTA
>JAGLFE010000470.1 GCA_023144675.1 Thiomargarita sp.
GGCATTAATTTAGCTTCTTCTTTTAAGCTTTTTAATTTATCTGCTAATTGATGTGAAAGATCATCTAAACCTTCATAATATTCACGTTCTTCAGGATGTGGTTGTGGTACGGCTAAAGTTCGAGACATACCTGTTCTTTCATCACGTCTCCAAAATTTATAACCCAATAAATCTCCCAATTCATGCGGACGATCTTTTATTTCATCGTATTCAATAATAAATACACGTCCACTATTTTCATCCAAATTAGAGAAAAAAGTATTTCTTTCTAAAGCACACCATTCCGATTCAATATAGGCATGAGATAGCACTAGTAATAAAATAGCCGACTCCTGAATATGTTTCAAAGTTTCTGGAGTTGCTGGAGTATTACCGCGTAATTCACGATCCATCCACAATGAAAATGCGTCAGTTCTACCCAATTTCTGACATAGTTTAGTTTTAAGTGTGTTAGTAAATGTTGTTACCCAACCATCTTTCGCACCAACTAATGCTTGGTTATCAATGTGAACATAACTAACAAAAATATCATGCTGATATTGAGGAATATAATTAGACATAATAATTAAGGTCATTTTTGCAAGTTAATGATAAAAATTGATAATTATTAATTTTTTGGTTAATTAATTACCAATTAAATTTATATTTACCAATAATATCTAAATAGTTTATTTAAAACACAATAAGCATCTATAAAGTATAACTTTGATTATAATTTATTCATTAAGAATTAGAAATTTGATAACAACCGAAAACTCAAGCTAATTATTTGAATTTGGAAATCATTAAATTTTTTTCTAAGAATAAATACTTATTATTTTGCCATTGCATTAAATTATAATAAATTAATTACTATTAATTAGCGCAATCATTCAATTATAAAAGCTTATAAAAATAATTTCATAGCATTAATAATAATTCAAGGCGTAAACAAATTTAACGATTACAGTTAAAAAATCTGTTTCGTGAATTTCCTAGAATTAAGCATAAATATATGAATATTAGAGAAATAAGTCGTTATAAATTTATTTCAAATGGCAAAAAAACCAAACAAAATGATGCTTAGTTTTAGTTATAAAACCTACCGTAATAATTGACTGATAATATATTTAAATTAATTGGTCTATTAACTTAAATATATTATTATATTTTAATACTATGTTAAACAACTAAAATTTATTATAACCATATTTTATATTTTATTTAATAATTTTTTAATAAATTAAATTTATTTGAGAAAAAAAAAGATAAATAAAAATGAGGGAAACCACAATAAATGATTTTAATAGTAGATGATAACTCACAAAATCTTAAAGTATTAGGCAATATTCTTAAAAAAAATGGTTTTTTAGAAGTTGCATTTGCCGAGTCAGGTGAAAAAGCTTTAAAATTTCTTGAAACTCAGGAACCATTACCTAGCTTAATTTTGCTAGATATTATGATGCCTGGTATTAGTGGTTTTGAAGTTTGTAAAAGTTTAAAATCAAATGCAAAAACTAAAGAAATTCCTATAATTTTTTTAACTGCTAAAACTGAAAAAGAAGACATTATTACTGGTTTAGAATTAGGAGCAGTTGATTATGTTACTAAACCATTTAATCAAAAAGAGTTGATAACTAGAATTCATACTCATTTACAGTTAAAAGAAACTACTGAAAAATTACAACAAACATTAGTCGCCAAAGATAAATTTTTTTCCATTTTAGGACATGATTTAGTCAATGTATTTAACTCATCTTTAGGAGCTATTCGGATATTAAATTCAGAACATCCACCGACTGATAAGGTAAAAACTGAATTTATGTCTTTAATAGAAGATAGTTTGGAAAAAGGACATAGTCTGCTTAAAAACTTATTAGAATGGTCTAGAAGTCAAACAGGTAGAATTAAACAACAACCAGCAAATATAAGTCTAAAGATGTTAATGGATAGTAATACAAGATTATTGGCGAATCATGCAGCTGCGAAAAATATCACAATCTTTCATTCAGTCGAAAAAAACACTTTTATATTTGCTGATGAAAATATGATTAATACCGTCATTAGGAATTTGATTTCTAATGCAATTAAATTTACTAATTATGAAGGAAAAATTACTATTGCAACTCAAATTGTAGCAACTAATTTAGTTGAAATATCCTTTGTCGATACTGGAATAGGCATTAAGACAGAAGATATTGATAAACTGTTCCGCATAGATATTTCTTACAATAGGGTTGGAACGGCTCAAGAACAAGGCACTGGTTTAGGTTTAATTCTATGCAAGGAATTTATTGAAAAAAATGGCGGAACTATTAAAGTTGAAAGTGAATTAGATAAAGGTAGTTGTTTTTATGTACGTCTTCCTCTTGGCACTGAAGAAATTTATAACAATTGTTAATTAACAATTTTTTTTATAGCTAATTAAATTTATGGCATATTTTTGTTAAAATGCCCTTATTGAAATTAAAAACTAAAATATTTTTAAACTAGCAAAGATATTAAATTATTTTTTTAATACTTTGTTTCATTACATTTTACTAACCTGAAATCATATTATTATGAAAGAACAATACCTTATTAAAGAAGCACCTTTTTACCAAAAAACTAATAATGAAGTTACTTTATACGAAGCAGCTTATAAACAACGTTTACCAGTGATGTTGAAAGGACCAACTGGTTGTGGTAAAACCCGTTTCGTTGAATATATGGCGTGGAAATTACAAAAGCCTTTAATAAGTGTTGCTTGTAATGAAGATATGACCGCTTCTGACTTAGTGGGTCGTTTTTTACTGGATAAAGATGGAACTCGTTGGCAAGATGGTCCTTTAACTATTGCTAGTCGAATTGGTGCAATTTGTTACTTGGACGAAGTTGTGGAAGCACGCCAAGATACCACAGTAGTTATTCATCCTTTAACTGACCATCGTCGCGTATTACCATTGGATAAAAAAGGCGAATTGATTGAAGCCCATACTGATTTTCAATTAGTAATTTCCTATAATCCAGGTTATCAAAGTTTAATGAAAGATTTAAAACAATCTACCAAGCAACGTTTTACTGCCCTAGATTTTGACTATCCTGATGAAGAAACAGAAAGTAGCATTGTTGCGAAAGAAAGTGGTTTAAATCCTGAACAAAGTAACAAATTAGTACAAATAGCACATCGCGCCCGTAATTTAAAAGGACATGGTTTAGATGAAGGTATTTCTACTCGTTTATTAGTTTATGCAGCTAGCTTGATTAAAGCCGAAATTGAACCAATTGAAGCTTGTAAAATGGCTTTAGTGCGTCCAATTACTGATGACCCTGATATTCGTGCCACACTTAATAATGCAGTTGAAATGATTTTTGGATAAAATTATGGCTATGAATTCTGAATTGCAAGCCTATCGAGAGCAACTACGTTGCAGTGTCCAAAATATTGACGACATCTTTGAAGAATGTATTTGTGAAGCCAAACAATCCATGACCAAAGAAGGTATTGGTACTTGGTTAAATGCTGCTAGTCGAGTTTGTGCTTTGGGACGTGGCAAAGAATTAGTATTAATTTTGCTTGAAGATATGCCTGAAATTGTGCGTTTGACTGATGAAAGTATTATTGAAGATGTTACTGATATGTCGGAAACTTTATCTTCTTTACTATTAGGTCCAGCAATCAATCCATTTTTAACCACTTTACCAGCAATTGCAAGGCGTTTAGAAGATGCAACTTTACTGCGTGAATGGCTTAAATTAGTTACTAAAATGGCTGAAGAAGCCAAAGAAGGTTTAGTTCCATTATTGAACCAAGCAGTATTTTTATTTAATCAGCTTAGTATTGGTGGCGTACAAAACTGGATTAATTACGGGATTCGTGCTTATAGAGAACAACCGTATCGATTAGGAGATTTTTTTAGTTTACAAACCGCCGATGCCCATGCTGCTTTGCAAAGAGAACGACATGGAACCTTATATATTGACTACGAACGTCAGCTTAAATTATACGGTCGAGCATTTTGGGATTTGGAACTTAATTTTAGCCCTTATTCATTGGCTTTTGATACTTTGCGTAAACCAGTACCACATTTGGATAAACTAGGATTTCATATTCCTGATGTTTATGATGATTTGAATGATACAAAAGGTATTGCACGTTATCAGGCTATGATTGCGCACATGGTCGCCCATAAACTTTGGTCAAAGCCATATTTAGCCGATAATTTCAGTAGTTTTCAACATATTACTATAGAAACTTTTGAAGATGCTCGGGTAGAATTTTTAGCAATGCAAAACTATCCTGGATTGCGTAAACTTTGGTTATCCTTGCACCCTATTCCTAAAGAAGGTAAATGTACTGAAGAGTATTCATGTATTCGGCATAAATTAGCCATGCTATCCCGAGCTTTATTGGATTCCAATCACCCTTATACTGACCCACTTCTATTAGATTTTGTGGAAAAATTCCATGCCAGTATGATTACAGAATCTGCTAATCCAAAAATTAGTACTGATTTGGGGGTTAAATATTTAGCTAAAATTTACGAACATGATTTTCGTAAACCAAATGTTTGGTTTGAAGATACGATTGTTGACTATCGAGATGATAATCGTTATTTATGGCTGTTTTTGGAAGAAAGTGATGATGAAGACGACTTTCATTCTGATCATGGAACTAATGATGTTGAGAATAAGAAGGAAGAAGCTGGCGATATATTACCACCACAACATTATCCAGAATGGGATTATCAAGCACAAAATTATCGTCCTGACTGGGCTACTGTTTATGAGAGTATTCAATCGCCAGGCGATCCTACTTTGATTGATAATTTGATAGCCAAACATCATTTATTAGCCAAACAATTGCTTAAAGTGATTGATTTATTAAAACCGCAACAACGAAAACGGGTACGTTATCAAGAAGATGGGGATGAATTAGATTTAGATGTTTTAATTCGCGCTATGATTGATTTTCGAGCAGGAACAATTCCTGATACCCGTATTTATCAAAGCTATATTAAAGATGGTCGAGATATTTCGGTTTTACTTCTGATTGATTTATCGGAATCTATTAACGAAAAACCAGCTAGTGGTGAAACAACTATTTTGCAATTGAGTCAAGAGGCAGTTTCAATGTTGGCTTGGGCGGTAGAAGCTTTGGGCGATCCGTTTGCGATTGCTGGTTTTTCTTCCAATACCCGTCATGAAGTTCGCTATTCGCATTTCAAAAGTTTTAAAGAACCTTGGGGGGCAATACCTAAGAGCAGATTGGCAGCGATGCAAGCAGGTTATTCAACGCGCATGGGAGCAGCTTTACGTCATGCTGGACGCTATTTAGAACCTCGTAAAGAAGAGAAGAAGTTATTGCTAGTGCTAACTGATGGTTCACCGTCTGATATTGATGTGCAAGACCCTAATTACTTGAAGGACGATACCCATATTGCAGTTAATGAGTTGGAAGCTAAAGGCATTACGACTTATTGCATTACTTTAGATCAAAATGCGGATGAATACGTGGGTAATATTTTTGGGCGCAATCGTTATACAGTTATTGATGCCGTTGAGCAATTGCCAGAGAAATTACCGAAGTTATTTATGGCTTTAACTAATTAAAATAGGTGAGAACTTTTGACAAACTTAGGTTTTGTCGGGAGTTAAAAGTCTTTTTGATTTGAAAACTAATATAAATTAACTGAAGTTACACAGATGAATTTAGGTTTTAGAAAATATAAGAGTTAAAATTACTAAAATCTTTATTTTTTTAGCAACCTTTATAACAAGATTATTTTCAATTCTATTTTTTCTTTTGCGTAACTTCAGTCAAAAAAGTAAACTTTAATTACTCTCTACAATAACTAGGTAAATATTTATCGGGAATAGGATTACTTAATCCTTCAGTTGTACAATCCCAATCCATAATAGAAGGTTTGTAAGTATTTCTAAGCTGTTTACCAGTAATCATAGGAGCACCTTTCATAAGAGCATCAACATAATATAAATCTTCTTCCGCTTGACCACTAGTAACAATACTAGTATAAATACCACTTTCTCTTCCACCAACAACCCCAGGATTTGCAGGCCATACTCCCCAATTATCATAGTGATCAACCATAGGCATTTTAAGTCCACCTAATAAAGTCAAGGCTTCTGCTACCTTAGCCCTAGTCATATAATCACTATATATAGGAATAGCAATACTAGATATTATACCAATAATGCCAATTACAATCATCAATTCAATAATGGTAAATTCTTTTCGTATTTTATTCATATTTTTTCTCCATAATATTTATATAATGCTAATAAATAGTTGAAAATTGCACAAAAATATTTTAAATTTTTAATTTAGAATAAATTCAACATCTTGCGTTTTTAATTCTTAATTGGCATTATATAAACTATATTATGACTTACAAACTGATATTCAAGGAAAAAAATGGAATCGATAAGCTTGATTATAAAAATCACCTAAATTCAAAAAATAGAAATTTTAGTGATTTTTAAGACGGACGATGTGAATAAATTTCTTATTAGATTTTTATAAAATGCCATATTCCAGTTCTACAACTGAATAAATTAGTCAGCATTATTATATCGTTCTTACGAAAATCACCCCAAATACACTAAATTAATTTTTTGCGTATTTGGAGCAATGATGTAAAAAAAAAGGTAATTATCTACCAAGAAATACA
>JAGLFE010000471.1 GCA_023144675.1 Thiomargarita sp.
AAACTCCAAATTAAAATTCAATAACTTACTGACAATAGGTTTTAAGAAAATCCTTTTGTATTGGTGTTAAAATTTTAACTCCCATTGAAAGCTGTTTTAGTAAATTTGAACAATTGCAATCTTCACAAAGTTTATTCATTTTCTCCTTAGCTTTTTCTTGTTCAACTTCTTTTTGATTAAGAATCATGGTTAATTCAGCTAATTTTGGTGAAAGATTATTTACTTTTCTTAAATTAGTTAAGTAAGCTTTCGCACTTTTTAATTTATTTTTTGTTAAAGCCTTTTTTGTCCAGCCAATATAACGTTGTTCTATCTTTTGTAAACCAACAACTGCGGTATAATTACCAGGGTCTTGCCTCAAAACTTCTCTATAACAAGCAAATGCTGTTCCTGAACTGCCTGTAGTCAAATGATTATTATTAAGATGTTGTTGGCATTGCTCTAATAATTTATTAATTTTTTCATTTAACACTAACCTTTGTTGGTCAGTTTGATACCAAGGACGACTAGTAACATTAGATACATTAGGTACATTTTTCTGTTTTTCAGTCCCAGTTCCATTATTTACTAAGGCATAAAGTTGCTCAAGTTTAACTCTTGTAATGGGATCAATATGTGGTTTATTATCTTTGCCAATTATTAATAATAGAGCTTCATCTAAATAAAATTTAGTTAAATTATTTTTTATGGTTGGAATTATTAATATTTCTGCCTGTAAAGTTGGGACAAGATTTAATTCACCCAATCTAACTTTTATTTTTTCTCTGTCATAACGACTTAAATCGGCAATAATTTCTTGCTTTTGTTGATGGATAAAAAATATTTGTTCTAGTTTATCACGTTGCTCAGAAGCTTCTGGAAGCATATTATTCCAATCTAAAAGTAGTTTTTCTACTTGTTCATAATCTCTCTGAGATAAGGCAGTTTTTACTTCTCCAGCATACATAGTTGGTAAATTAGAATCGCTAGGCAAACTGTGTCCAATTCCAACCTGTTCGATTTCTTGCCGTGCCTTTATCATACAATGCGTTCTTTCTAATAAAGGTAAAAACGTTTGATTCCAGCATTCTGTATATTGTTTAGTTAATTTAGACAGCCGTTGTTTCTTTTGATTTTGCACATATTGATATTTATCAACTATTCTTGTTGAATCAGGATATTTTTGCTTTAAAATATTAAGTAGTGAAAAAGCTTGAGTAAAATTATTTTGTAGAACGGCTTCATCTATTTGTTGAAAATAATATGCTAAAAAAAGTTCCAATATTGCTTGATCTTGCAAAATTTCTTCTCCGAGTGCATTATCATAAACATTCGATATTACTGCAATCGGATTTTCATTTTCTTGAATATAAAAAGAAACCACGGCTTTTTTTACCTTGTTATCAGCCAGAACTTCCTTAGCTATTTCTATTTCTGAATATTCCAAAGATTTTATAGCTCGCTCATCTCCTTGCAAAATGCTATTTTGAGTTTTTCGATAATCTTGCCATTGATTAAATTGATCCATGAAGAAAATAATACTTATAGCAATAGCCGATAAAATAAATACAAAGAGACCCATAAAAATTATTGGGAACTTTTGAGTTGTTTTCATAAATTTTTTATTTAAATAAAATAGTTTTAAAATTAGGATAATAGTTTTATAATAACTTATAATACATTGAAAAACAAATAAGTAATTTAAATTTTTTAGTTGATTATAATTATTTAATACATGGAGTACGAATATGACTTATTTACGTTTAAATTTTCTAGTCTTATTAATAATATTATGGAATGCTTCCATTAATGCTATTACTTTAGATGAATTGGCTCCCATATTTAGTTTGCAAGATACCAGTGGTGAAACCATTAATTTGTCTGATTTTAGAACCAAACATATTATATTAGAATGGTTCAATCCTGATTGTGTTGAAGTTCAAAATTTATACCAACAAAAAGTTATGCAACAGTTGGCTAAAAAATATGAAGGGTTTGAAGTTATTTGGTTAGCTATTAATAGCACTTATTATATGACTCAAGAAGATAATATTAGATGGAAAGAAACCAATAATTTACGTTATTATGTACTGGGAGATTTTTCTGGAAAAATTGCTCAACTTTATAAAGTTAAAACCACGCCTGAAGTATTTATTATTAATCCTGAAGGAATTTTAATTTATCGAGGTGCGATTGATAATAAAATGATTGAAGAACAAAGAAAGGCAAATATAGTGGAAAATATTGAAGAAAGTTTAGCAATTGAGCAAACTAATGTTGTGGCAGAAAGTTTAAACATTGACCAAATAGCAGGGAAAAATTCTGAGGCAAAAAAGGAGCTTAAAATTAAAGAAGAAAACTTAGAAATCAAACAACTTGAAATTATTAATTATGTAAAAGTTATTTTGGACGCATCTTTAGCTAATCAAGTTATTATTGGTGAAACTAAACCCTATGGCTGTGATATAAAATATGCTTATTAAGTTTTAAATGCTTAAAATGGTTGGGAGACCAGGATTCGAACCTGGACTAATGGAGTCAGAGTCCATTGTCCTACCATTAGACAATCTCCCAGTAATTAGACTTAATTTATAACAAATTAGAAAATAAGTCAATAAAATACTGAAAAAAAATTTATTTTAATAATAAAAAACAATACAAAATTAACAATAATAATTGACAACTAATTAAGCAAATGGAAAAACAATTTGAAGAATTATCAGAAAATGCGGTAATAGAATATTTGCAAAACTATCCTGAATTTTTTACTAAACATCAGCCTTTATTTGCCGATATTTATGTTTCTCAACAGGAAATGATTGATTTAAATAAGGCTTCAGTCAAAATACGTGATGAAAACCAACAGTTAAAAAATCGACTAGCGGAATTAATTAACGTAGCTCAGGATAATGAGGATTTAAATCAAAAAATTAAGCATCTTATTTCATCGTTAATGTACACCACTGGTCTAGATGAATTTTTTAATACCTTATATGATACTTTATGCAAGGATTTTAATACCGATGTGGCTACTATCCGCTATTTTAAACCACAAGATACAAATGAAAAAACATTGAAAGAATTTGTAGAGTACGATGCCAACGTATTTGCGTTATTCGATGATTTGTTAAAATCTGATAAACCCTTATGTGGTAGAAAAATGTCAGAGCAACAAATTAAGTATTTTTTTCCTGACGAAAATATTGAATCAATGATTATTATTCCACTAGGTGCGCCAGAATCGGAAGGGTTGTTGGCGATGGGAAGTAAGGATGCTACCCATTTTCGTGATGATATGTGTACTGATTTATTAGAATATTTAGGCGAATTAATAGATAATTTACTCAATATTTGGATACGTAATAATTATAATTAATTACGCACATATAATAAATCCCATACTTGATGCCCTTTTTGCAAGCCTCTGTTTTCAAAGCGTGTAATTGGGCGTTGCACAAATCGAGGTGCATAATTGCCTGGTTTCATATAATTTGCTAGTTCATCTATATTATCTAATACTTGTAACATTTGTTGGGCGTAGTTTTCCCAATCTGTTGCTAAATAGAGTAATCCATTTTTTTTCATATATTTCACTAGCAAATTGATGAATTGGGCTTGGATTAAACGCCGTTTTTTATGCCGTTTTTTATGCCATGGGTCGGGAAAAAATATATAAATAGCGTCGAAATGGTTAAGCGGTAAACATTTTAAAACTTCAACTACATCAGCACATAATATCCGCACATTAGTCAATTCTTCAGTTTTAATTGCATTTAGCAAGCTTCCAATTCCAGGCAAATGTACATCAATACCTAAATAATCATTTTCAGGATGTATTTTAGCCATATTAATCAGAGTTTCCCCTTTTCCAAAACCAATTTCTAGCATTCTTGCTGCTTTTCTGCCTAAGATATTATCCAAATCCAATACGGTTTCAAAATCAGTATCAATACCATAAATCGACCAAAATTTTTCCAAAGCAGTTTTTTGGGCAGTTGTAATACGTCCTCTACGGCGAACGAAACTATGAATAGTTCTTTGCATGATTTGGGAGTTTATTTTTAATAATTTAGTTTTGAGCGGTAATTACTATTATTATTCGTAACTATCTACCAATTAAACTTTAAGTGCGAATTAAGAGTTAAATTTTAACACGATTGATGCGCTTCGTTCCTCAGCACTACATTTTTGGTAGTCCTAAAATAGGTAGTGCTAAACCTGTTAGGTCTTTGATACCTGACAGGTTTTTTGAGACCATCACTACTTTGTTCAGGACTACCACATTTTTTAAGTATTTCTTGGTAGATAGTTAC
>JAGLFE010000472.1 GCA_023144675.1 Thiomargarita sp.
TACTCCATATACCGTACTATACACATACCACCACTCCACACAACCACAATCATGCCCAACATAATCCACAAAGAACTTAGCTATATAATCCGAGGCATCCTATTCGACATCTACAACAAACTTGGTCCAGATTACCCGCAAAATTCTACCAACAAGCCATAACCCATGGACTAAAACAACAAGGTATCACCTGCGAACCAGAAAAACAATCAAACCCGTCCACCAAGCTCAAACCATATCCTACCTAAAATTCACCAACGCCGACCTCGCTATTATCGTCAACTTTGGAACAACATTCCTCCAAGACCAAAGACTCCCCAACTTCATCAAAAATGAAAATGTTGAATTTCAATGGCAACCACAACCATTAGCAAAAAATATTCTTTACCAATACAGAACGTTTAATAATTGAATATAGCGATGATGGTTGTGGTATTCCCCCAGAAAATTTGGAGAAGAATATTTGAACCTTTTTTTACCACTGCTCGTATGAAAGGTGGAACTGGTTTAGGGCTGCATATTGTGTTTAATTTAGTAACCCAAAAATTAAATAGGACTATCCGTTGTCAAAGCACTACATTTTTTATTGAAATACCCAATTGTAAAATTTCACAAAAATTCTAATATTTATTTACTTTTATGAATTTAAATGTTATATTCAATCGTTAGTTTATTAATCAACTTTTTTAACTGATAGATAAGGAAATATGTATTATGGGTATGCTCGGTTGCACATTAGTTTATGTGGGTTTTGTCCTTTTTCTCAACGCTTTGTGGCTTTTAAAAAAATTGGAAGCCAAGAATGTAGCACCCATGAACATTTTTGTTGGTATTCTAATTTTTGCAGGTGTAATGAGAACAGTCGTTCTTCAAGGTCAGGAAATAACACCTTATTTTAATGCTATGCAATCCCTTTTGTTTGCTTTCACCTATTTGTGGGTGGGCATCAATATTATATGGAATCTTGATGACAAAGGTTTGGGATGGTATTGTTTATTAGTGGCTATTGTTGCCATTCCCACTGCTTTCACAGCCCTACCTGACATTGGATTATTTATTCTATGGTTAATGTGGTCAAGTTTGTGGTTCGTATTTTTTCTATTATTGGGATTGGAAAAAAACATTGCAAAAGGAGTGGGTGTATGGGTACTTGTCAATGCTATTGTTACCGGTGTGTCAGGTTATTTGATTTTGATCAAGGTTTGGCCTTGGTTATAATGCGTAAAAAGTGTTGGATTGGCAATTAGCAACTGATCATGCCGGATCGGTAAATCCCAAATTTAGAGGATAAGCATTTATGGAAAATAATTCAGTCATGGAAGAATTTGCTAACCACACTCAAGAAGAGTTGGTGGCTGAAATTCTTCAGTTAAGAAGTAAATTGGAAAAAAGTGAAAGCAATTATAAAAATGTGGGGAAAGCATTTGATGCAGAGAAGGATAAGCTAAAAAATATTTTTGAAGCAATACAGGATGGTATCTATATTGTAAATTGGGAATGTGATATTGAATATGTTAATCCAGTGTTAGTAAAGCAATTTGGCCAATATCAAGGACGCAAATGTTATAGTTATTTTCATAATAGGGATAAAATTTGTCCTTGGTGTAAAAATGCAGAAGTTCATGCTGGAAAAACAGTACAATGGGAATGGACTTCTGCGTCTGGAACAACTTTTGATTTACTTGATACTCCTTTGAAAAATCAAGATGGCACCATCTCGAAGCTTGAATTATTTAGGGACATTAGTGACAGGAAAAAAATAGAGTATAAGCTCCAAAAGTCTCACGATGATCTTGCCAAACGTACTCAAGAATTATCTATTGCCTTAGAACATCTCAAAACAACTCAAACTCAATTAGTAGAATCTGAAAAAATGGCCTCTTTGGGTGGATTAGTCGCCGGAATTGCCCATGAAATTAATACCCCGATTGGTATTGGTGTTACAGCGGCATCTACCTTAGCAGATCGAACTAATGAAACGGTAATTTTGTATGATAATAAACAATTAAAAGGTTCTGCTCTCAAAGCCTATTTTAACATGGCTCAAAGTAGTAGTAATTTGGTTTTAAACAACTTAAATCGAGCCGCAGAATTGATCCAAAGTTTTAAACAGGTAGCAGTTGATCAAAGTAATTTGGATAGACGTACTTTTGCTGTGAAACAATATATTAAAACTAGTCTGCTTAACTTAAAACCACATCTGAAAAAAACACCGCATCAAATTACAGTAAATGGCGATGAGCAGATTGAAATAAATAGTCATCCTGGTTCATTTTCCCAAATCATTGCTAATCTGGTAATGAACTCAGTTAATCATGCTTATCCAACTGAAAAGGCTGGCAATATATTATTTGAATTAAAGTTAGATTCAGAACGTTTAATAATTGAATATAGCGATGATGGTTGTGGTATTCCCCCAGAAAGTTTGGATAAGATATTTGAACCTTTTTTTACCACTGCTCGTATGAAAGGCGGAACTGGTTTAGGGCTGCATATCGTGTTTAATTTAGTAACCCAGAAACTAAATGGTACAATTAAGGTACAAAGTGAAGTTGAAGCTGGTACCAAATTTATTTTGAATTTACCGTTAAGTTAATTTAGATGCAGTCAGGACTTACGTATTGGAAATAAAAATATTAAGCTTAATATAAATTGGTAACTATCTACCAATTAAACT
>JAGLFE010000473.1 GCA_023144675.1 Thiomargarita sp.
TGGCGGATTTCCAAGTAGCCATATTAGTCCCAACCACTTTGTTAGCACAACAACATTATCAAACTTTTCAGGATCGGTTCGCCAACTGGCCAATTAGAATTGAGCAATTGTCCCGTTTTAGCTCGAGAAAACAAGAAAAGGCAACTATTCAAGGTGTTGCTAACGGACAAGTTGATATTGTAATTGGCACACATAAACTGCTTAATAAAACTATTAAGTTCAAAAATTTAGGACTAGTAGTTATTGATGAAGAACACCGTTTTGGTGTTAAGCAAAAAGAACAATTTAAAGCCTTGCGTTCCGAAGTGGATATTTTGACCTTAACCGCAACTCCGATTCCACGTTCATTAAATATGGCATTTTCCCAATTGCGGGACTTATCTGTGATTGCAACACCACCAATGGGACGTTTAGCAGTTAAAACCTTTGTTTTGGAATGGGATAATTCAGCAATAAGTGAAGCCATTATGCGAGAATTGAAACGAGGCGGACAAGTTTATTTTTTACATAATAATGTTGCAACTATTGAAACGATTGCTAGAAAAATAATGAATTTAATTCCCGAAACTCAAGTACGTATTGCGCATGGACAAATGAGAAAACGGGAACTTGAACAGGTTATGCAGGATTTTTATCATCGCCGGTTTAACGTACTGGTTTGCACCACCATTATTGAGAATGGCATTGATGTTCCAACCGCCAATACAATTATTATGAATCGGGCAGATAAATTGGGTTTAGCGCAATTATACCAGTTGCGGGGTCGAGTCGGGCGTTCACATCATTTGGCTTACGCTTATTTGATTTTACCGCCTAATGAGATGATGACTGAGGATGCTAAAAAGCGGATTGCTTCGATCGAAAGTTTGGAAGGACTTGGAATGGGATTTCATCTAGCCACCCATGATTTAGAAATTCGCGGAGCTGGAGAATTGCTAGGAAAAGAACAAAGTGGACATTTACAAGAAATTGGTTATCATTTATATACGGATTTATTAGAACGGGCGGTTAAAGCAATAAAATCAGGCGAACAATTAGAACAATCTTTATCAGTGGGAACTGAAGTGAATTTACATAGCTCAACTTTGTTACCTGAAACCTATTTAGCTGATGTGCATTCTCGACTTGTTATGTATAAACGAATTGCTAATGCTCCCGATGTGAAAACTTTAGATAATATTCAAGTTGAATTGATTGACCGTTTTGGTTTATTACCTGAACCAGCTATAGCTTTGCTGGCAACAACTGAATTAAAATTAAAGGCAACCAAATTAGGTATTACTAAAATTGATTTTGGTGAACAGGGTGGTTTAATTTCATTTAATGAGAAACCAGAAATAGATTTATCACAACTTATTCAATTAATACAAAAAAATCCGATTAATTATAAATTAACCAACACGCAAAAATTGCAATTATTACCAAAAATTACTGGATTTACTAAACGTTATCAATTCATTGATGATTTATTGCGGAAGTTTTAATCCTGTTTATTAGTCCAACCAAATAACAATACAATAGTTCCCAATATACCTAATCCAACACCTAATATAAGCATATTAGGATTAAAAAATCCTTGTATCTTCAAAGAAATAATAATACTAGAACTAATCATAAGAACACCACCCACCAAAATCCACACAAAACGTTCTCGCCATTGTTGCATTTCCTTACGCAAATGGAGCATTTCTTGACTGATTCGTTTTATATCTGCCGATTCTTCCTGACGTTTAACTAAAACATTATGTATTAGCATTGGGAATTCGGGTAAACTTTCCGCTAATAACGGTAAATTGGTATTAATTCCCTTAATAAAAGCTCGCAAGCCAATACGTTCATCCATCCAACGTTCTAAAAAAGGCTTGGCAGTTTTCCATAAATCTAGTTCTGGATATAATTGCCGTCCAATGCCTTCAATATTAAGAAAGGTTTTTTGTAACAAGACTAATTGTGGTTGCACTTCCATATTAAAACGCCTAGCAGTTTGAAACAAGCGTAGTAAAACTAAACCAAAGGAAATTTCTTTCAACGGCTTATCAAAAATAGGTTCACAAACACTACGAATTGCTCCTTCAAATTCCTCAACCCTAGTTCCAGGTGGAACCCAACCAGAATGCACATGTAATTCCGCCACTTTATGATAATCACGGCGAAAAAAAGCTAAAAAATTAGCAGCTAAATAATGTTGATCTTCCGTACTTAAAGTTCCCATAATTCCAAAGTCGATTGCAATATAGGAAGGGCGATTAGGATTAGTAGTATTAACAAAAATATTTCCTGGATGCATATCAGCATGAAAAAAGTTGTCCCGAAATACTTGAGTAAAGAAAACTTCAACTCCTGAATTAGCTAAATATTTTAAATTAACTGCATGGCGTTTTAAATTTTCCACATCGTTAATTGGCATCCCTGTTACCTGTTCCATAACAATTACATTAGAACAAGAATAATCCCATTCAATTTCAGGTACATAAATTAGCTCACTATCCTTAAAATTTCGTCTTAACTGAGTAGCATTAGCTGCTTCTCGAATTAAATCTAATTCATCATGTAAAGTTTTTTCGAATTCCGCAACCACTTCTACAGGACGTAAACGGGGACCATCCGACCAATAACGATGAGCTAATCTTGCAAAAAAATACAGTAATTCCATATCTTTATTGATGCGAGTTTTAATATTTGGGCGTAATATTTTAACCACAACTTTACGTCCATTATGTAATTCAGCAGTATGAACCTGAGCAACAGAAGCCGCTGCCATTGGTTTAATATCAAATTTGGCAAATACTTCATCTAATGGGCAATCATAAGCTTTTTCAAGAATTTCACGGGCGATATCTTCACTAAAAGGAGGCACTTTATCCTGCAATTTTTCTAATTCTAAAGCAATATCGTCTGGTAATAAATCACGACGGGTTGACAAAATTTGCCCAAATTTAACAAAAATAGGACCTAATTCTTCCAACGCTAATCGAATTCGTATGCCCCGAGTTAAATGTTTTGGTAAAATCCAGTAGCCAGGAGTAAAATAGACCAATAACCGTAATGGACGAAAAATTTTAGTTGACAACAATAATTCATCAAGTCCATAACGCGCAATAACACCGTAAATAGAAAACATGTGTATAATACGGCGAATTATTTTCATAGTAAATTTTTTACCCGTTGTTCAAATTGTGTTACTTCATGTTCTAATAAGTTGACCGCTTGCGAAAAAACTTGGATTTCTTCTTGCTTAGGTAAATCAGCGGTTTTTTGTTGTAAGTAGTTAATTGATTGTTGTTTTATTTTATCCAGTCGTTTACTGGTATATTTTTTAAATTGCTGAAAAAATGAATTTATTTGATAAGCTGAATTATTACCAATATAAGTTGTTAATCGCTCTTCTAAATTTAGGTTTAAGTTTTGCAAAATAGTTAGTAATTGTTGAGCAACGCTAATATCTCCTTCGATATTAATTTCTTCCAAGTAATTATTTAATTTAACATTTGGTTGCAATAATATTTTTAACAAAGTTAAAGGCATACCGGTAATATATACGTCTGATTCGGCTTTATATTGATCTAATACTACAATACCCTGTTCATCAGGAAATAAGCTAAAATCAAGTATTAAATCAGTTAATTCAATACGAATTATTTTACCAGATAAGCTCTTTAATTGCTCTAAAGCAGTAGTATTTGAACTAATTGCTTGATTCAATGAAGTTTCTAAAAATTTAGCAAAGATTAAATTAATCAAAATAAATGTGCTGTTAGTTAATATTTAAAAGTTATATAAATTTAAATTATACTACTAATTAGTTTTTTTTCAACTGTTTTGTTTTATAAAATGCCAATTAAGAGTTAAAAATGTAGGATGCTGCTGAGAAACGAAGCGCATCAATCGTGTTAAAGATGTCTATTTTGATTCTGAATAAATTATGAAGAGATAAGAGCATATAGCAAAACTAGAATAATTTTATTATACTAAAATGTTAGTATATATACCTTTACTATATAATTTCGTAACCATTTTATTCTAATCTTGGGTAGTCCTAAAATAGGTAGTGCTAAACCTGTTAGGTCTTTGATACCTGACAGGTTTTTTGAGACCATCACTACTTTGTTCTGGACTACCTAATTTTGCTATATTACAATTAATATTATCTCACTATTTCTTTAGCAGAATCCATATCATCATCCATGTCAAATGCTGTAAATAGTTCTGGTGCGCGTAGCATTTTACCAGAAGAATGTCCCACCTTTGGCACTTCGACCAGTATCCAGTTAAATTCCCAATTTTTTTTACGTGCTATTTCACTAGCCTGGTAAAAAACATTTTGTCCCCGTTCCAGTCTATTTTTACCTTGTCTTTTGGCTGCTTTACTATTGACTAAATTTTCGTTGCCCGTATCTTGTTGTCCTAGATAAATTGAAATAGGTGATGCTAGATAAGCCTTCATAGTAGAATAAGCTTTAAATTCAGAAAATACATTCCCAAAACCATAAGGTGCAGCTTCATTTAGTACTGGTGCGACATGAGCTGATGGATTGGCAATAATAATGCGATCTACATCTGATAATGGCGTATAAGCGGCTATACGTGATAAAAATTGAGCACCAGCAGAATGCCCAAAAAGATACACCTCAGCATCTTTGGATTTTACTTCACGCCTAGCAAACTTAATAAGTTCACGCAGAATCGGTGCAGTCCATTGAGTGCGATCTTGCAGTTTGCCTTTACGTGTTACGCCAGCACGTTGATAACGCCAACTAGGAAAACGTGCTTTATCAAATTTTGGCGCAAATACCATCAAACAAGCTTCTTTAGCAACATCTATTGCCCGATTTCGATATTTTCTTGCAGTGCGTTTAATACCGTGAAATACCAAAAATATTTCAGGATTTTCACAATCAGGCGGACGGTAGGTAAATACCTTAATTTCAATACCGTTTACAGTAAAAAGTAGTAAATCACGTCCGTTATCTTTTGCTTGTACCGTTATGGTTAAAATAATGCTCAAGCATAAAATAAAAGCGACCCGTTGAACCATCCATTTGCAAGCAATGGATTCAGTTTTTATTAATTCGGATGTTGATTTTAACATTAAACTATTTCCTCTATGAGATCAGGAGCATTTTCAAATGCTTTAATTAATTTTGAGCCCGATAGACCCATTCCAAAAGCGGCAGCAATAGCAAACATTCTTCCATTTTTCAGCCGTCCAGTTTTGGTTCGTCCATCACGAGAACCTCTAGGCAATGTATTGAAAGAAGCCTTTAATTCTTTACCCGACAACACCACAATACGCATTTTGCTATTCACCCACATAGTCGTTACCACAGTACATCCTGCATTTAGGTGGGATTGTAATGTTGGATCATTAATACGATCACTTACTAAAATTAAACGTCTTGAACCCAATAATTTCAAGTGACTCAGAGCTGCTATATTTCCAGCACCTATAACAAAACAATCTGTTGTAGCGCGTTCTATAATATCTAATCCTAAATGAAATTGCTGAGTATCAGTTTCTAAATGCTTATTCATAATTATAGTCATTGTACATTTCTCAAACAATAGACCTCGGCTAGTCGTTTGTCGTGGTGAAACAGTCGTTATCAACGTATCTATTTGCGGATTAGATAATAGAAACAGTGGAGCTTGCCTTTGTTGAGAATCTGATAACTCTGCCAATACATCATTCACAAAAGCACGTTTTCGCAATGCCAATGCGATAGATTGACCTGCTCCACGCAAAATCATATTTAGCATCCTCGCAGTAGTTCCCGTACCTTTATCGCCAGCTATAGCAATAATAGGAATCCGTCCATTTCTCTTGGCTGGATAAAATAAGTTCAATATTTTTCCAGCTACATTCTGAGATTTACCCTGTTGTGGCCAAGTGTGTATTCCCAATTCTGGTTGCGCATTTAATTCGGTAATTACGCCCCCAATATCACGGTAAGAGCGAGTAATATCCGTGGTTATAAAATCAATACCAGCCACATCCAGTCCAACTTTAATAGCCATGCGTTCCGCAATTTTACGATTATCTGGATGAACCTGTTCCGTTATATCAATGGCTAAACCTCCAGTAGAAACATTTGCCGTTGAGCGCAGGGCAATTTCACGCCCTTCAGGCACAGTATCGTGCATATTCAGTTCCGCCATTTTTAACAGATGAAAAAGTTCAGCATTTTTCTTTAATTGATACAGGCGAAAATCATCACGCAATGGATTGGCATTAAGTTTATCAATTAGTTGTTCCACTGTTGATTGCCCATCTCCAGTAATAATAGGTGGTTTACGCATTAAGGCAGCAGCAAATTTACCATCAATAATTAACAAGCGATGATTCTGTCCTGGCTCAAAATGTTCCATTAATATTACCTTTCCCGATTCTTGCGCCAGCTCGAATGCATTTTTAATCTCTTTATCTGTAGCTATTTTTGCGTTGACACTAATTCCTTCTTTAAATTTCAATGGTTTGATTACAAGTGGAAAACCCAATTTTTTGGCAGCAATATAAGCAGCATCCAAGGTATTTACCGCAATTTGTTCAGAAGTTGGTAAACGTAATTCACGGAGATGTTGATTAGTTAATTGTTTATTAGCACAAACCTTTTGCGCTGTAATTGATGTACGACTGGTCATTGACGAATAGAGTTGTTGTTGCATTGCTCCTTGCCCCAGTCTTAAATGTTGCGGCATTGATACCTTATAAGGCAAACCACGTTTTTGAGCTGCCAATTTTAAGACCGCGGTTGAAGACGATAAACGTTGACCTCGTGCTACATCTTGCAGGTTCTTAAAAGCTGTTGCAAAACCTTCCTGTTCTGGAGAAGCTCCCAATAATTTTTCTGGAAGCAACTCCAAAATGCCTATTAAAGCAACTTCTGAAGCTGTTTGTGATAACTTTGGCATCGCACAGTTCCATATCAGGTGAGTGTGTTTTTCATACTTTTCAATATTGGCATAGGTAATAGCATGAAGATTGTGCATCGCAAAAGCAATTGAAATATCTACTGCTAGTATAGCTTCCAACAATAGTTCTTCAAACCCTACTTCTTGCGACGATTTTAGGCGGGTAATGAATTTATTTTTTAAACCGTTTTGGGGAATCAATGATTTTAAACTGGTGAACCGATTAATAAAATTCATTACAAACTTAGAATCAGCTAAACCTGCGGTTAGGTATTTATTATCCATCCCAAAATTAATTCCACGCCGTAATACTGAAAACTGGTGATACAAATTGCAACCAGTAAAATACTCGCTAGATATAAATTTGATGGAAGTGTTAAAAGTAGATTGTTTATCAGGAGATTGTCCAGAAACAATAGTCATTATTTTTCTTTAAAACCCAGTTGCAAACTTTCAATGAGCGGAGATAACAGATAATTAAGCGGTGTTTGCGAACCAGTTTGAATAAATACTTCTGCGCCCATACCTGAAATTAAATTAGTTTTAGCTAATACATCTGAATCAGGGTCTAGTTCAATGCGTGCTCGGTAATATTCAGTTTTGCTGTGTGGGTCAGAAAGCCGATCTGCTGACAAGTTTGAAACTACACCTTTTATTGGAACACGTTGACGACGGCTGAATGACGTAAACTTAACGTCAACTAACATTCCAGTTCGCACTTCATCAATATCTTCAAGGGAAATATAAGCATACACAATGAGTTTATCATTAATTGGCATCACTTCAAGTAATGGTTGTCCAGCTGCAATCACACCATCAGCAGTATGCACTTTAAGATTAATTACAATACCATCAATGGGGGAAACGATTTCGGTACGGCGTAACACATCACTAGCAGCAATTATTTTCTGAGAAAGGTCATAAAGCAAAGCCCGTTGTTCGCGAAGTTGTTCAGTAATATCTGATATCCATTGTGCCTGTGCTTCACTTATCTGCAACCGAATTTCCAAAATACTTTGTTGAAGTCGTTTAATTTCAGATTGGTACTCACTTAAATTACCATCTATTTGGGCTAAACTTTGTTGTAATTTCAATCTTTTTGCCTTGGGTACAAGATTCTTTTTGATTGCTTTGTTTACCATTCTTAGTTCTTCTTTAATGAGCTTTTGTTGCCATTTTTCAGCTTTTATCCGTCCAAATAATCCAGTAACTTCTTCCTCTTTCTGAGCAATCTTGTGTTTTAGTACCGAACGTTTATCTTTTTTCAGATTTTTGCGGGTAAAAAATATATTGTTTTGTCCCATAATTACTGTCTCAATAGAAGAATTTTGTTCATGTTCTGTTAATTCTTGGGAAAATTTAATCTTATTTTTTTCACTATGTTCAGCCAGCAATCGATCAATAATTGCCCGTATTTCGATATATTGCCTTTCCAATTGACGTAATTTAGCTGCTGGACGCACATCACGTAATTTTATTAGTAATTGTCCTTGAGTTACATGTTCCCCATCTTTTACATTAATCTTTTCTATAATTCCGCCTTCTAAATGTTGAATTTGCTTACGATGACCAGCAATACTAACAATGCCTGGTGAAACCACCGCACTTTTGATTGGAGCAAATATCGTCCAAGAAACAAAAATACCAGTAAATAAAATTACTAATATTATTCCTATCACCATTAGCCCTAATGGAAAAGGTGGGCTATTTTGAGCCAC
>JAGLFE010000474.1 GCA_023144675.1 Thiomargarita sp.
CTTTACCTAATTTGTTTTCACGTAGTACTGTTGAGATTAATTAATCATCGTAGGTAGTTACAAATAAGGAATAATTACATGCCAAATAAATACACTGTAACCACTCAAAAATCTTGGGGAAGTCGCATTAAAGAATCTTTATCAATTGCAATGATTGGTATTTTTTTATTTTTTAGTGCTTTTCCACTATTATTTTGGAACGAAGCTCGTTCAGTTCATAGAGCGCAATCTTTAGAGGAAGGGGAAGAAATAGTAGTTCCAATTGATGCAAACTACATATTAAAAAACAATGCTAATAAATTAGTGCATTTAAGCGGAGAAGCTAGATCGCAGGAGGTATTGACCGATATATTGTTTGATGTTAATGTGGAAGATGTTATTAAATTACGGCGGATTGTTGAAATGTATCAATGGGATGAATCTCAACAATCAGAAACGGAAGAGCATTTAGGTGGTGAAACAACTACGACTACAACTTTTCGTTATTCCAAAACCTGGTCAAATCGACTCATTGATTCCACTCAGTTTAATCAATCGGAAACCTATCGTAATCCAGCCGATATGCCGATTACTGAAGAAGTTGTTACCGCTCAACAAGTTAAATTAGGTGAATTTACGCTTTCCAAAAATTTAGTCAATAATATTAATTATTATCAAGATTTGACTATAAATAATGAATTAAAAGAACAAATTTTAGCCAAAATGAATGCGCAATTTAGTTATTCTAAAACCCAATTTTTTGGTGCCTTTTTCTATGTTAGTGAAAATTATAATAATCCGCAAATTGGGGATTTTCGCATTAAATTTGAAGTTATTTTACCAACGATGGTGAGTATAATTGCTAAACAAGTGGGTTCTCGATTAGCAGCTTATATAACTGAGGTTGGTGAACCGCTTGAAATGTTAGTTTATGATGTGGTAACTGCGCCTGAAATGTTTCAACGGGCAAAGAGACAAAATACGCTTGAAACTTGGCTCTATCGTTTAGCGGGTTTTGTAATGATGTATGTTGGTTTATTAATGATATTTAGTGTATTGACTGTATTAGCCAGTGTTGTGCCGATGATAGGTAGTTTCGTGGAAATGGCGACTGCGTTTACTTCTTTTATTATTGCTACTACTTTTTCTACGATTACTATTGCCATCGCTTGGCTATTTTATAGACCTTTATTTAGTATAGTATTATTAGTCGTTATTGGCATAATTATTTATTATTTGAATAGTAAACGGAAAAATATGCAAGCAAATAATCCTCCAGTGCCATTAGATAAAAAACCACCAGCGTCGCCAATTCAATTGCCACCAGCCCAACCGCTACCACAACCAATAATGACACCACAACAGCCAATGAGAATACCTGCCCAACAGGCTATGTTAGCTCCTCATAATATGATTACCCCAACCACTTTACCATCACAAACTACATTTCAACAACAAAGACCTGGTTCTTATTATTTCGGCATGATGCCCCCCCAACAAATGAAAGTTCCCCAAATGCAGCCAAATTATCCACAACAAAGAGTTTTACCACAAAAAGATGCTCCTCAATATGAACCAATTCCCCAATCAACTATAAGAACACAGGCAATACCTGTTGCCACTCAAACTAGAGCGCAAACGATTCCTAGCACTCAACCAGCCAGTTCATTTTCTCAACCACAACCTATTTTGTCGCCAACAAATATTGTTCCGCAAAATGTGAAAGCTAATATAACGCCACCACAAACAGTTGCTCCTCAAACTGTGCTTCCGACTAGAATTAATGCCACTAATCCGTTCACAGGGGCAAATTTAGCTCAACTAACTATTCCGCAAAAATAACGCTCATGAAAACATTATATCCAGAGATTGAACCTTATATTGTACATCGAATAGCTGTTGATACTGAACATACTTTGAAAGTGGAAGAGTGTGGAAATCCACAGGGAATACCGATTGTTTTTTTACATGGTGGTCCTGGTTCTCATTGTAAAGCTTATCATCGTTGTTTTTTTAATCCCCAAATTTATCGGATTATCTTATTTGATCAACGTGGCGCAGGAGCTTCAACCCCAGTAGGTTCACTAACGAATAATACTACCCAACATTTATTAGCTGATATGGAAATTATCAGGGCTAAATTAAATTTGGAAAAATGGATTATATTCGGTGGTTCTTGGGGAGCAACTTTAGGTTTATTATATGCCCAAGCTCATCCTGAACGGATTTTAGGTTTAATTTTGCGCAGTATATTTTTAGCGAGACAATGTGATATTCATTGGTTTCACGAATTAGGTGCGGTAAGCCGTATTTTTCCTCAACAATGGGAAAATTTTGTTAATCATTTACCAAAAGAAGAACAAGGTGATTTGCTAACAAGTTATTACGCTCGTTTAACTGGTGAAAATATGGAAGTAGCGCATAATGCCGCTTTAGCTTGGGCTACTTGGGAAGGTTTCGTCATTAGTGAAGGGAAATTTCCAGACCCAACAGAATCATCAGAAGCTATTTTAAATAGTACCAAAATGGAATGCCATTATATGCTTAATAATTGTTTTATTGAGGAAAATCAGTTATTAAATAATTTAAATAAAGTAAAACATATTCCCACTGTGCTGATTCATGGACAGATGGATTTGGTTTGTCCATTTGACAATAGTTATTTATTGGCTAAAAATTGGGGAAATAAGGCGCAATTAAAAGTTGTCTTGACTGGCAATCACCGTTCAACAGAACCTGCTGAAATGTTATCGACTATTGTAACGGTCATTGATGAAATGTCTTCTATTGTGGGAATAAAGCAATGGTAATTTTGTCAAATAAATAAATTTTTCCCTCGTTCCCAACACCCTCGTTGGAAATGTATTCCATAACGCTCTGCGTCATCATAACGAAGCGGAGCTTATTCGAGGACATTCCCACGCTGGAACATGAGAACGAGAATGAATTATTAAGAATATTCAAATAACCAAAAATTGGAGATTTTAATCTTGTTCAAAAAATTTTAATTAGGAGAATTTTAATGACTGAATTACTAGAACACGCTTTTCAAAAGGCTACTCAAGAATTAAATGAAATAGAGCAGAATTTATTAGCAGAATTTCTATTACAAGGAAATCTACATAAATTTCTTAATAAAGATATCCGTTTTATTAGCGAATACAATGTAGATACCCAACAGGCTATTAAAGATACAGCTGAATATAAAAATTTAAACCACTATCATTCTGCTGACGAACTTCTTGCAAAATTGTAATGTTGATACTCGCTACAACGAATCGTTTTGAAAAAAATTTAAAAAAGATGTTTAAACGTGGTAAAAATAAAGAGAAATTGCGAGCTGTAGTAGAGTTGCTAATAACACAACAATCTTTATCAATAAAATACAAAGATCATTTTCTTATTGGTAACTGGCAAGGTTTTCGTGAATGTCATATAGAACCAGACTGGTTACTAATTTATCGAATAATTGATAACGAATTGATATTAACAGATACTGGCACACATACGGATTTATTTTAAATTTATATTTTCCCTCGTTCCCAACGTCCTCGTTGGGAACGCTTTCTAAGAAGCTCCGCTTCGTTATGATAACACAGAGCGTTATGGAAT
>JAGLFE010000475.1 GCA_023144675.1 Thiomargarita sp.
ATTGAACAGATTAAATGCGTAGAAAATACCTTGAAAATTAAAGGAACTAAAACAATATGACACAGCCACTTGTGGGTATTATTATGGGTAGTGATTCGGACTTACCCGTGTTAAAAGATGCGGCGATTATGTTAGATGAATTGCAAGTTGCCTACGAATTAACCATTGTTTCTGCACATCGAACTCCAGAACGTTTATTTAATTATGCAAAACTGGCGGAATCTAGGAATTTGGAAGTAATTATTGCTGGGGCTGGTGGGGCGGCACATTTGCCAGGCATGATTGCCGCAATTACGCCATTACCAGTTATTGGGGTGCCAGTTAAAACTTCCAGTTTGCAAGGCATGGATTCATTGTTATCCATCGTGCAAATGCCAGCGGGAGTGCCAGTAGCCACAGTTGCTATTAATAATGCTAAAAATGCTGGGTTGCTGGCGGCACAAATTATCGGAGTAAAATTTCCCCAAGTACGTAATTGTGTTAAAAAATATAAAATTGGTTTAGAAGAAATGGTAATTGAAAAAGCGGAATGCTTGGAAAATGAGGGTTATAAAACTTATTTGGAAGCCATGAAACAGTGATTGAAATGGTTTATTTACCTAAATTCAGCCATTTCCATTCAAAATTCGCATTCAAAAAATATAAATTAAAATAGGCATAAAAACGCCATGAATCTCGCTGGAACTAAAATATTAGTAACAAGACCTGTTCATCAAGCGGATAATTTATGTCGTTTGATTGCCGATAATGGCGGACAGGCAATTCGCTTACCAGTTATTGAAATCGTAGAATTTGAAAACAACCAAGATTTATTGAATTGTCGAAATCAATTGGCTCAATTAGATATTATTATTTTTATTAGTGCTAATGCGGTTCAAAAAACTTTAACAATTTTATTAAAACAGCAAAAATTACCTGCTCATATTCAAGTAATTGCGGTTGGTAAACAAACGGCTAAAGTATTGAAAGATTGGGGATTAACTCCATTATGCTCGAAATCCCCTTTTAATAGTGAAATGGTTTTAGAAATGCCACTGTTGCAAACTCCAATTGTACAAGCCAAAAGAATTAACATTTTTCGTGGCGAAGGCGGACGGGAATTATTAGCTGATAAATTGCGACAACGGGGGGCAACAGTTAATTATATCAATGTTTATAAACGTATTTGCCCTCCACCACTAATTGGGATAAATGAATTGCAAGCGGATATTATTACCATAACCAGTGTAGAAAGTTTACATAATTTATTAACTATATTAAAAGCAAAAAAATGGTTAGATAATACTCCATTAGTGGTAATGAGCCAGCGTATTCGTGAAGAAGCGAATAAATTAGGATTATCAGCAAATATTTTTGTTGCGTCTAATGCCAGTGATTTTGGCTTATTATATGCAATAGAAAAAGCTATTAAACATTCATAATTTTTTTAAATTAGATTTAAATTCAAGGTTAAATTATGCAAGATACAAAAGAATTACTCGCCGAACATCATAATAATGGTGAAGATTTTATACGACTTATGCGAGAAACGGCGGATAATCGTTTTAATGATGCTTTTTGGATAACATGGGAACAATGGATAACTCCAATATTAGGTGATTCGCCAAAAATAGCCGATTTTGGTAGCGGTCCAGGAATTTTATTAGATTTATTAGATAAACATTATCCGCAAGCTGAATTAACGGGTGTTGAGTATGCAACTTATATGCTAGATACTCTTGACCAAAAGCATTACCAAATTATTGAACATGATTTACATTTACCAAATTTGTCTATTTTAAATAATAGTTTAGACGTAGTTACCACCATTTTTTGCTTGCACGAATTGACGCAACCAATTACTTTATTACGTTCTGTTTATCGCTGTCTTAAACCAGGAGGGCGTTGTTTTATCATAGATTGGGTACGTAATCCATTAAGTCGTTATATTGCGGAAGAAGTCAGGGATAAAGATGTGTTTGAACCTGAATTAAAACAAGATGTATTAAATAATGTTTTTAATCATTTTATCGAACATAATCGTTATACGCGTGAAGATGTAACTTGGTTATTAGAAAAATTAGGTTTTAAAATTTTGGAAGACATTCCTTTGAAAGAGGGTAAGTTTGGACAGTGGATTGTGGAAAAATAAGCAATAAGTAGTTTTGATTAGCTGAACTTTCTAAAAAGGTGGGCAATTCTTTATTTTTACCCACCCTACATAAAATAGGACTACCCGTATTTTATTATTAGAAATAATGGTAGTCCTAAAATAGGTAGTGCTAAACCTG
The DNA here is from genome assembly GCA_023144675.1 of Thiomargarita sp. Lineage (GTDB taxonomy): Bacteria > Pseudomonadota > Gammaproteobacteria > Beggiatoales > Beggiatoaceae > JAGLFE01. The sequence continues at coordinate 2,271 of JAGLFE010000475.1, forward strand.
TTAGGTCTTTGATACCTGACAGGTTTTTTGAGACCATCACTACTTTGTTCAGGACTA
>JAGLFE010000476.1 GCA_023144675.1 Thiomargarita sp.
AAAATATCATGCCTTCTTTTAGTAGATTCTAAAGACAAACGAAATGGTTGAGGTGAAAGGCTAAACGGCGTAAATGCCAACGGAGTCATAAATAACACCGTACTATCCGGCAACTGCACCGCTGTCCATAAATCCACTCGGTCAAACCGCGAAGCTGCTTGTAAATTCTCCTGCAATTTCAAATCAACACACTCGCCGACATAATAAATCGGTTTCAAAGGCGAAAAAGTAACTTCAGCCGCCGCATAAACCGCTGGAGTAATAATGATTAATAATAAAAAAATCCAATTCTTCATAACATATCTCCAAATAAAAAAATAATATTATACCATAATTAATTAGTGTTACGGAAAGTTTGCAATAATTTACCAAATAAAACTAGATTTTTCAATAATTACCTAGCTTATTCACAAATTTCAACAAAACTTATTCAATTAATTACAAAAATTTGCTATAATCTTTATAAATCTCACAAAACTACTATTTTAATTACGAGATTAGCTAATAATTCGCAAATGATACCCACACCAAGAATTATTAATTTATGCCATATTACATAACCAAAATAACTAACTACAATGGATAAAGATGTTTTTCCCTATCCCGTTAAACGTATAGGAATTATAGGTGGTGGGCAACTAGCCAAAATGTCAGCCCAAGCCGCTAAACAAATGGGTTTTTACCTAACAATTTTAGACCCAACCCCTAAATGCCCTGCTGCTTATATTGCTGATGCACAAATTGTTGGAGATTTATATGATTCCCAAAAATTAATGCAACTAGCCAAAGTTAGCGATGTTTTAAGTTACGATATTGAACATATTGACGTGCAAATATTGAAAACTCTTGAAAAAAATGGGCATCATATTTATCCATTACCCAGCACCTTAGAAATTATTCAAGATAAATTAAAACAAAAACAAGTTTTAGCGGCGCATCAAATTCCTGTGCCTAATTTTACAACGGTCGAGCAAAATAATTTAGAGCAACATTTTCCTATTGTCCAAAAAGCCCGCAAAGGTGGATATGATGGCAAAGGCGTAGTGGTACTAAAAAGTATAGCGGATAAGATTAATTTATTGCAAGTGCCATCGATGTTTGAAGATTTTATTGAGTTTAAAAAAGAATTGGCTATTATTATTGCCCGTGATATAACAGGAAAAATTGCAACTTATCCAGTTGTTGAAATGATTTTTGATGATAAAACCAATATTTGTGATATTGTGGCAGCCCCAGCTAGAATTGACAATAAAATTACCATCCAAGCACGTCAAATAGCAATTCGGGCGGTGGAAGTTCTGAACGGAATCGGAGTATTTGGAGTTGAAATGTTTTTAACTCAAGATGACCAAATTTTAGTCAATGAAATTGCACCGAGACCACATAATTCAGGGCATTATACTATTGAAGCTTGCGTAACTAGTCAATTTGAGCAGTTAATTCGTATTATCAGCGGTTTGCCTTTGGGAAAAACTGATTTATTAAAACCAGCCGCTATGTGGAACTTATTAGGTGAAAATGGCTATACTGGC
>JAGLFE010000477.1 GCA_023144675.1 Thiomargarita sp.
TGCTTGACCTGAAGCAGAATTTGCAGGCACAGATAAGTCTAATAAAGTAGTAGTACCACTTTTAACTACAACTTTAACACTACCAGTTGTGGCGCAAGATGTTACACCGTCATCATTAATAGTTGGTGTACAGTTAGTTGTTAAGTTACCATATTCATCTAATAATCGAACATCTAATTTTACACCTTGACTTGCTAAAGCAATACGTTTTTTATCAGTAGTTAATCGTAATCCTTTTGGTATTCCTGTTGACCATACTCTTAAAATATCTGGATATACTAATTGAACACTACTATCTTCTTCAAATCCTTCAAAAGTGGCTTTCATATAATAATCGCCATAAGTCATTTTAGAGGAATGTGTTTCTGTAATAGATTGATTTAAAGTAACAATTGCTTGTCCTCTTACCATTGGACCTGAGATAATAATTGGTTCTACAGCATCATTATGTACTGAGCTTAAAGTTAATGTAATATCACCAGTGGCATTAGGATTGTTAGCTAAGATAAGAACTTGCCCACCTGCTTGCCCAGCCATCATTTCAGCATTAATACCATTATCAATTTTAGGTTCACTAAAAATACCATCAAATATAGCGTTTTCACAACTATTTTTTTGTGAATCTGGTTCAGCAACAAGTACACCATTAAAATCAGTTTCAGTATAACAATCTGCCATTCCTCGTGGATCAAGAGAAGAAGGTTTGAAACCAGCAATTCTTAATCCATCAGGAGCAAATGATGGTGGATTAATAGTAATTGTTTTTTCAACAGTTTCACCGATGTCAATAAATTCAACACCACCATTCGCTGTAGGTACTCTTTCTTGTAAGCGGATTTTTACAATATCAGTTTTAACTGAATTACCAATATCTTCTGGATCGTAGCTGATACTAACTCGTCCGTTACCTTGTATAAGTTTAATATAACGTAGTTCAGCGGCAAAATCACCTTGACTAGGTCTATCATCATTTGGAACTACACCAGGATGGATGCTATCATTATTTATCTTACCAAGTTCTGTCTCAACAATAGCAATAATAATTGAACCGTCTTTTTCACCTTCAAGATCAACTTCGCCATTTTTATCTAAGCCAAGTAAGGCAAGATTTATGGTAGTATCACTTGTGGTAACATCACTGCCAGTAGTAATTTCTGTCTTATCAAGGATAAATTGCGAATTAACAGTAGAAGTCAACGCTAATGCTGACCCTCCTACTACTGTTAATGCAACAGCTGCGGCTAATGCCGTTTGTTTTACACTCATAATTAAATATATCTCCAATAGTTTAAAAATAATAATTTAGGTCAACTAAACCTTATTAGTTATTAATATACACTGTTTAAGTAATAATGTCAATAATAGTTTATATTAAAAATATATAAAATTAATAATAGTTTAATTTCCAATATTTACAATAATAATTATTATTAATGATTACATATATCACGTCTTTAATCAAGATTTAATTATAAAATATTTTAGATATTTATCTAACACCAAGTTAAATTATTGATTTATAATGCTTTTTAGATTTATAATAATAAATAATTATTAGTATAAATTGGTTATTAATAAATCCACACTATTTTACGTTTTTGAATTAATAAGCCAGTAGATGTTTCTAATAATGCTAGTAATTCGTAAGCTCCTGCTAATAAAACTGGCTCAATAATACCTGTCCCTAAGATAGCAGTTGTTGTGCCATATAATGGTAAAAAAAGTGGATCTATTAATTTATAAGGACTTTGTAAATGTAAATTATAAGCCATTTTTTCACCACTATCCGAATCATTCCATATTTTATATAAATTAGACCGTTTAGCTTGATTATTAATAGGAAAATTAATGCGCAAATATAAATTTACCATTATTTCTGTATTATTATTGATTAATAAATCAAGTTGCAATATTTCATTAGGTTGGAGAGCAATAAATTCGGTTGGCATTAATTGTAAAATAGACTTATTAATATTAGGCAGCATATTTAATTGACCAAATCCACTTTGTTCATCAAAACCTGGTTCATTTACATCTTGGCAAGCATTAAATAATCTAAGTGTTAATTCAGGTATGGTTGCAGTTGGAAATTGAGCAACTAATAATGCTAATACGCCACTGGTTAAAGCCGCTGCGGCTGAACTGCCATTATACCAATCAGTATAACCAGTGCCGGGTAAAGTAGTTAATAAATTTTCGCCAGGGGCGGTTAATGATAGCCCGTTGCCATAATTACTAGATTTTAACTTACTCCCATTTTCATCAACAGCATTGACGGCGATAACCCAAGTTAAATATCCAGGGAAAGCAACTTCTTTGGCATTATTTCCTGCCGCTGCGACTAGTAATTTTCCTTTATTTTTAGCATATTCTAAAGCTTGTTCAACCCAAGGTGCATAATCATCTAAAACCAAACTCATAGAAATAATTTGAGCATCACTACCAGCGGCAGCTAAAATGGCAACAGCTAAATCTATTGAAGAAAAGTTATCTTCGCCTTGAGAATTAATTTTATAAGGAATAACTTTTGCCAACGGAGCGACTCCACAACCGCCCTCATTATTATTACACACGCCAACCATTAAACCTGCCATTGCCGTACCATGACCATTTGCATCATAAGGTTTAGCATCATCATCGCCAAAATCATAACCCTGTTCAATTAAAATATTGCCAACTAAATCTGGATGGTTTGGATCAACACCACTATCTAAAAGTGCAATTGTAACGCCTTCGCCTTGTGTTATTTCCCAAATTGAAGGGATGCCCATTTTTTCCAAATGCCATTGCTCAGAATAATGAGGGTCGTTAGGTGGAATAATTTCGGTTGCAAAATGTCCTTTAATATCGGCATAAATAGGTATTTTGGGGTTTAATTTACGTGTTTTAGGAATTTCTATGACCAGCCACGGCAATGGATTTAAATCATAAATAATAGAGCTATTTATTGAATTATGAATATTTGCTGCTTTTTGTATTAAAAAACGTTCAGCATGGCAAATATTAAAAAAGTTAGAAAAAATAAAAATTAATAGGATATTTAAATACATAATTTAGGAAAAAAATTGAATAAATTAAGAATATTTGTAACTATCTACCAAGAAA
>JAGLFE010000478.1 GCA_023144675.1 Thiomargarita sp.
CATTCCAAAAGGAATTTGTAATAACCCTTGTGTTAAACCATAAATTCCAATGGCTAAACCAATTAGTAATGGTGTTGTATTCGGTAAATCTCGTGCATAAAGCGTAAATACGGGGAAAATCATAAATAAGCCGAGCATCCGTATGGACATAATGCTGGCTAATCCAATTATAGCGCGTCGTTCAGTAATTGTCATAGAGTAATTTATTTAGAAATAAAGTTGATATTATAATATAACAAAATTTGTAGCTATCTATCAACTAAATTTTGAAATAAGGTTTGTAATAGAAATAAAAAAGTTTCGGAGTCCAAAGTTTTAGCTTTGATATTTCAAACAAACCTACTTCTTAATAGGTAGTTACCAAAATTTATTGGGCAAATGTTATGCTATTATATATTATAAAAAAATAATTTTTACTTATACTGAACAAATATTATGAAAATAGTTTTAGGCGGTCCACCACATTCGGGTAAATCATGTTTACGGGAAGGTCTTAAACAGGCTATAAAAACTATTCCAGACACGTATTATCTGTATGTTATAACAGCTTGTCCTGATGGTGAAGGATGCTGGCATTATGAAGCAGTTACTAATGATCCAAAAAATGCTAAGGCATTAAAAGAGGATTACAAAGGGCAATTTACAGATGATTTTGTTAAACGTGTATCTAAAGATGTTAAAACTTGTGAATTACCGCTAACATTAATAGATATTGGCGGAAAAACCAGTGAAGAAAATGAAATGATTTGTGCGGGTGCTACACATATCATTTTATTGGCTGGCGATTTAGAAGAATTACCTGTCTGGAGAGAATTTTCTAAGAAATTAGACCTCCAAATCATTGCTGAAGTACGTAGTGATCTTAATGGCAAAACAGATGAAGAACTTACATTTTGTGAAAATGGTATTTGTCAAGGTTCTATTCATCATCTTAAACGGGGCGATTCTTCTCTATGGAAACGTCCAACAGTAAAACAACTTGCTCAACTTCTAGTAACAATGGAAGATAGAGGGGAACGGATAATAAAAGATATGACAACTTTTTATATTGATGTAGAAAATGATAATAAATTAAAAATCGGGTTTGGAAGACCTGCTCAAAATGATGAAATGGTAAAAGATGTTGAACAACGTCTTGACCAGCTTATCAAAAATGAAGAAATTACGGGTGGTAAAATTATAAAGATTAATGGTCCGGCGAGCCTTCCAGTGGGTATGGTTTTTGCTCATAAATTAAGTCATTTATATCAAGCAGTTGCTTGTTATGATCCAAAATTGAACAAGTATGTAGTTGCTATTGCGCATGGTGATATATATTCCGTTGGAGACTTAATAGATTGATAAGATTACATTAACAATTAGTAATTCACAGTTAATTAATATATTAAAATGGGTTATTTATGGAACAAGAACAAAATGCACTAGCTGAACTTGTACATTATTACGAAGTACGAATACTCGCGTTAACTGAATATTCTGGACTGATTTGGAACCGATTTAACTGGTTTCTTACTTTGCAATTGGTAATATTTGGTTTCCTTTTTACTCGCTTAGAAACATTGCCTGCAAATTATGCTTCAATTGTCCCTATTATGGGAATAGTAATTACCTTACTTTGGTCTTTAATCGGATACGAAGATTATAATTCCATGAAAAGACATGGAAAAGTAGCGACTGATATTGATGAAAAAATAAAAAAATTATTTGCAGAACAGGGTATCGATTTTGATATAGAACTTAAAAAAAGTGCGACTAGATTTAGACAAACTTGGATATTATTCGTATTTCCCATAATTGTAAGCCTATCTTGGATATTTTTCATCATTTAAAGAATTATTAATATTAAGGAAAAATATGAACATTCTCGAAGCAACTTATCGTATTGTTACGCCAATGTTTATTGGTGATGCTGAACAAAATGCAACAGATTTGCGTCCGCCTTCTATAAAAGGTGCTTTGCGGTTTTGGTGGCGAGCATTGAATTGGGGAAAGTTTCTGTCAAAATATCCTGATTCTGTTGAAGCTTTGCAGGAATTGCATAAAGAAGAAAGTCGTTTGTTTGGCTCGGCTGATAATGATAGTGGCGGGCAGGGTGTTTTTTTGTTGCAGGTTAGTCAACAACCTAAAATTAATTCAGATGCTAATTGGCCAGAAAAGGCTAATAGTGGTAGTGTTTATATGGCTTATGGTTTAATGGAATCAGGAAGTCTGAAAGAAGGTAATCTCCAAAAGCATCGCACAGCAATAAAGGAAACAAATAACACATTCACTATTTCTTTAGCTTTTAAACCTAAAACTTCAAGTACTTATATTGAAAATATAAAGGAAACTTTAGAAGTATGGGGATTGTTCGGCGGATTAGGTAGCCGAGTTCGTAATGGTTTTGGTTCTGTTAGTTTGGTTTCTTTAAATGGTGTCAAATATAACCTTAATTTAAATGAATATTGTAAAAAAATTGATGAATTATTGACGACATATAAAAATATTAATACTTATCCACCCTACACCGCTATTAGTCAATATTCTCAGTTTAAAATAATAAATGATTCGGAAACAAGTACAGCTATAGAAAGCCATAATATTGCAGGTAATAAATACAAAGAAGAACGCCTAAAAATTGATTGGGAAGATAGAGTTTCTTTGGGATTACCACTTAATGTAGATGATCGTAAAAATGCCGCAACTACATTAGGAAATTTTTTAAAACTGGATAAAAATAAAAATATTCGCCGTTCTAGCCCTTTAATTTTCCATGTTCATCCAATTGAAGGTGGTAAATTTATAACTGGGGTTTTATATTTGCCTGCTCAATTTCATTTTAACTATCCAGAGCCTTATCCTCATTCTGATGTAGCATTGACAAACTTTTACCAACCAACGACACAACTTTTGGATAGAATTTAACAATTTTAAAAAAATAAATAGGATACTCAATGAAACAAGTTGCCCCTCTACGTTATGATGTTATTTTCAAAAAAGCTTTTAGTCACCCAAACCTTTTTACTGCCTTGGTCAAAGATTTTATTGGCATACAATTAGAAATAGACAAAGTTTTTATTCCACCAGTTGGTAATATAACCACTAAATTTGATTTATTTGCCGAAGATAAAAAGAACCGCATAATCGTTGAAGTCCAACACGCTCACAATTTAGACACTTACGAGCGTTTCCTTTATTATCAATGTAGTGCGATGGTAGAAACTGTTGCTAGTTCTGGTAATTATAGTTTTCCAACAACTGTCGTAACGATAGTCTTTTTTACCCAGAAGAAAACCCCAAGTCCAGACAGTGGTATTATAGTACATGATTTTGAGCCAAAAGATTTTATAACAGGTAAATTGCTTGATAAAATTTATCAGCGCAAACATAAACTTATTTTTGTGTTTACCAATAAAGCTGCTCATATCAAGACCCCAAAACCATACCGCGAATGGATGCAAGCAATTAATGATAGCCTAGATGGAAAAGTGGATGAATCTGAATATTCTAATCCCTCAATTCAAGAACTTTTTCAGGTGATTGAGAAAGATAAAATTACCCCTGATGAACGTGCTTATATGAAGGAAGAATATAATCGGGAAGAAACAGAAATGCGAAAGTTTCAAGAAGGTATAAAAGAAGGACGGGAAGAAGGACGAAAAGAGGTACAAGAAGAATTAGTTCGCACTCTTAAAGCCCGTGGTAATTTTACAAATGAGGAAATTGTCGATATGACAGGTTTAAGTTTAGAAATGGTTAAGGCATTATGAAATACTTTCACTTTACACTCGGTCCCGTCCAAAGTTTTGTAGCTCAAGCGCGCCGCACTAGAGATTTTTGGGCAGGTTCATTCTTATTGTCATGGTTAGCTGGTGTAGCCATGTTATCCGTAAAAAAACAGAATGGAAAAATAGAATTCCCTAAAACTGATGAGGGCTATCTTAAATGGATAAAAGGTAATGGTTCAGGAAAAAAACCACGTCAAGGCGGAATTCCCAACCGTTTTAAAGCCGAAGTAAATGATGATTTTAAACCAGAAATAGTGATAAAAAATGTCAAAAAAGCTTGGAAAGAACTGGCGGATAAAGTTTGGGAAGAAGATTTAGCTAGGCATTCAAATAAAAAAACAGAGGCTATTTGGGAACGGCAAATTAACCATTTTTGGGAAATGAGTTGGGTACTAACCGAAGATGAAGGGGCTTCAGATTTGCTTGATCGTCGGAAAAATTGGCGTAATTATTTTGCTCCTGACGAGCCTGGTGTAAAGTGCATGATGATGGTTGGTTGGCAAGAACTTTCTGGTGAACCTAAACCAGATGAGAAAAAAATTAAGGAGTTTTGGCAACCAATTCGTGAAAGAACTGGTTTGGATTTAAGAGAAGGTGAGTATTTATGTGCAATTGCTTTTGTTAAAAGGCGTTTTGCTCGGCATTTTAGCAAACTGAATAAAACACCTGATTTTCAATTAGAAAGAAGTATAAATCAGCAGAAAAAATCAAAATTAAATGATAATAGTGTTATTAAACAATGTTTTGCCCGGTACTTTAAAATATCAAGTAAAGTAGATTATTCCCAGTCAAAAAGAAGTACTAATTACGATAAAGAACTAAAATCAAATAATGAAGATACTATTGAAATAAAAGGTTGGAAGTTAGAAACTGGAATTCCTTCTGTTTCTTATATGGCTGCGGTACATTGGTTGGAAAAGGTTATTGAAAAAACGGAAGAAAACCTTTTAAATTCATTATTTGAAAATGCAAAGCAAGCTGGAATAGATAGCAGTGAACAGAAAACTGATATTAATTGTATTAACCAAGTATGTGAAAAATCGGGTGTTAAAAAAGCATTGACTAAATTAGATGGACAGGCTTTTTTTATCAATGAAATAAAAAATAGTCTTAATGATAAGACATTATCAGAATCCAAATCAAAAGCACTTAAAGGTTT
>JAGLFE010000479.1 GCA_023144675.1 Thiomargarita sp.
ATGCGCTTCGTTCCTCAGCAGCATCCTACATTTTTTATTTAATTTTATACGTATTTCTTAACTTGGTAGATAGTTACGAAACATTAATAATATTACCACCATTGGATATTCAAAATAAGATTGGTGATAAAATAAAAATAGCTGTATATGCAAAAGTTAAAACAAGAAATTGAAAATGCATATAATGAGATAAGAAAATTAATCGCATAACAAATCGTAAAACCTAATTCCAGTGTTTGAAAGAAAAAAAGCTATTTCTAATCAAGTTGAGCAAACAAACCAGTCAGCAATTTTAGTCATTGGTCCTTCATGGGTGGGCGATATGGTGATGACACAAAGCTTATTTAAAATGTTGAAACGGGAACAAGCTGGAGTTAATATTGACGTATTAGCTCCAATTTGGAGTCGAAATGTACTGAAACGAATGCCAGAAATACGCCATATTATTTCTCATTCTATTCAACATGGTCAATTTGGATGGCAACAACGAAAACAAATCGGTTTAAACCTTCGAGCTAAAAATTATCAGCAAGCCATTGTATTACCAAGTTCTTGGAAAGCAGCTTTAATTCCATTTTGGGCTAAGATTCCAAAACGTACTGGCTACATTGGCGAACTACGTTATAAATTATTGAATGATAAACGGAAATTAGATAAATCCGTCTTAACTAGAACAATTGATCGTTTTGTTGCTCTTGCCTGGGATAAAAATGATGTGAGAATAGGACAATATAAATCAGGACTTGACCCTTATATGCCCTATCCATCTTTAATTAAAAAATCACCGCAAAAAGTTTTAAAATTCTTAAAATTACCATCCCAACAACCTATTTTAGCCCTGTGTCCTGGTGCTGAATATGGTGTTGCTAAACAATGGCCAATTGAATATTACATAAGCTGTGCGCAACATAAAATAATTGCAGGTTGGCAAGTTTGGATATTCGGTTCTAAAAAAGATTTTTTAGTCGGAGCTGAAATACAAGCTGTTTTAGGTAAAAACTGTGTAAATTTGTGTGGAAAAACCACATTATTACAAGCCATCGATTTGCTCGCTTTAAGCCAAGCTGTTATTAGCAATGATTCGGGTTTAATGCACATTGCTGCGGCACTAAATAAACCACTTATCGCCCTATTTGGTTCTTCAAGTCCAAATATGACTCCGCCATTAAGTCGTAATCAACAAACTCATATATTAGCTTCAAATTTAGACTGTAGTCCCTGTTATCAACGCACTTGTCCTAAAAAGCATTTAAAATGTTTGCGTGAATTAAAACCAGCATCAGTTATTGAAATTCTCGAAAACTATTAGAATCCAAAAACTAACTTTATGTTGGAGCGTATTGCCTCATTACCAAACAGGCATTGGTACCACCAAAGCCAAAACTATTCGACATCACCGTATTTAAAGTTACATTATCCTGCCGTTGACGTATAATTGGAACTCCTTCAGCTTCGGGGTCTAATTCCTTAATATTTGCCGAAGCCGCAATAAAATTGTTTTCCATCATTAATAAACTATAAATAGCCTCATTCGCACCAGCTGCACCTAAAGCATGTCCAGTCAAGGATTTAGTCGCACTAATAGGCGGTATTTTATCAGTAAATACTTGTTTAATTGCTTGTAATTCTTTAGTATCACCAACTGGAGTACTAGTTCCATGAGTATTTATATAATCAATGGGAGTATCAACCGTTGATAAAGCTTGTTGCATACATCGTACAGCTCCTTCACCAGAAGGTTGTACCATATCATATCCATCTGAATTAGCATTATAGCCAATTACTTCAGCATAAATTTTAGCTCCACGTGCCAACGCATGGTCTAATTCTTCCAAAATCACGATTCCTCCTCCTCCCGAAATAACAAAGCCATCACGAGTAACATCATAAGGACGAGAAGCGGTTTCAGCCGTATCATTATGCTTAGAAGATAATGCCCCCATCGAATCAAATAACAATGTTAAACTCCAATGTAATTCTTCCCCACCTCCAGCAAAAACTAGGTCTTGGTTTCCCATTTGAATTTGCTCATAACCGTGACCAATGCAATGCGCACTGGTTGAACAAGCTGAACTAATAGAATAATTAATACCTTTAATTTTAAAAGGCGTGGCTAAACAAGCTGAAGTAGTACTACCCATAGTACGTGGCACCATATAAGGACCGACTCTACGTAATCCTTTGCTACGTAATAATTCAACCGCTTGAACTTGATTAGCTGGTGATGAACCACCTGACCCAACAACTAAACCAGTTCTAGGGTTAGAAACATCATTTTCTAGTAAATTCGCATCAGCAATTGCTTCACGCATGGCAATATAACTAAATGCGGCGGCATCTCCCATAAAACGTCTTACTTTTTTCTCAATAAGCTCATTAATATTAACCTCAACATTTCCATGCACATTAGTACGAAAACCTAAATCAGCATATTCTTGATGAAATTTAATGCCAGAACGTCCTTGATAAAGAGAGTCCAATACTTCTTGTTTATTATTACCAATACTACAAACAATTCCAAGTCCAGTGATTACAACACGTTTCAAAATTCAATCCTCTTAAAAGTTTTCGGTGGAAGTAAATAAACCGACACGCAAGTCTTTCGCAACATAAATCTCTCGTCCATCGACTTCCATAATAGCATCGCCAATTCCCATAACTAATTTTCGTATAATTACTCTTTTCATATTAATACGATAAACAATTATTTTATTTTTAGGTGTTACTTGTCCAGTAAATTTTACATCGCCTGCACCTAATGCACGTCCCCGTCCTGGACCACCCATCCAACCAAGGAAAAAACCAATAAGTTGCCACATTGCATCTAGTCCTAAACAACCGGGCATTACTGGATCACCAGGAAAATGGCAATTGAAAAACCATAAATCTGGGTTAATATCTAACTCAGCGATAATATTACCTTTATTTACAGTTCCACCATCTTTAGTAATAGTTACGATACGGTCAAACATTAACATAGGTGGCATTGGTAATTGTGCATTACCTGGTCCAAACATTTCGCCACGAGCGCATTGTAGTAATTCTTCGTAACTATAATTGTTTTTTTGCATAAAAATTCCTAATAATCAATGATGGTTTTAACAATATTTTTTAAAGTTTACAACAAATTAATTATATTTAAATTTTTATAAGTCTAAACTTTATTTGTAAATAAGGTAAAAAAGTATTTATTAACGTGATGCTCAACTTTTTCTAAGTGATTGAATTTTCAGTTTTAAATTTTTGGTGAATACAGATAATGAATTTACCTGGCTAAGAAAATATAATGAGTTAGAAAGTTGAGCATCGCGTTTATTATTATTTTATCGTAACTATCTACCAATTAAAGCTTTAAATGAGAAAAATTTTAATATGATTGATGCGCTTCGTTCCTCAGCACTACGTTTTATATATATTTTTTAACTTGGTAGATAGTTACATTTTATCTTGTTTTAATTGAAGAAATATTTTGGAAGGATGCGTAAATTATATAATGCCAATTAAGATGTAATATGTTGAATTTATTGCAAATTTAAAATATTTTCGTTAAATTTTAACCTATTGATTTAACTACGATTATTTTAATTATTAATTAGCATTATATTAAATTATGATAGTCCTGCACAAAGTAGTTCTAAACTTTATAAATATTTGATACTTAACAGATTTATCTGAAAAATCACTACATTATTCAGGACTACCTAAATTATTTATCACATAATTTAAGACCTTCTATAATAAGATGCCCTATATCTACTTTATTAATAAATTCTGGTCGTAATTCCTGTTTATTTGGTTCATCTCGCCAAATTTCTTTAATATCAGCATAACCGCTTGAACTAGCTAAACTATTAAGTGCATACATGATATTACCTGCGCTAAAAGTAATCATACCGGGTGGAAAACATTCTAATTTGCCTTCTTTGATGGTAAATGGCCATTTTTCTCCATAATCTTGCTCAGTTATTAGTTGCGCTGGTTGTTCTCTAGTAGCGCGTAATTTTTTCTTATATTCTGCCAATTTTTTAATATATTTTGCTCTTTTTTCTTGATAAAATTCTACATTTTCCTTATATTTTTGCGCATCCTCGGGAAATAATTTGATAAGATTTATATATTCTTTAATATAAAGTTCTATTTGTTTAGAGGATAATTGATGTAAACGCACTAATATCTTTTTTTCCGCAGCTTTTCGGCGTTTAAAATCGGTTTCTTCTATTAATTTTAGTATTTCTTTATGCTCAGAATATCGAGATTGTTTAGCATAAGCGATGGCTTCAAAATATTGTCCTCTTTTAGTTAATTTATTAACTTTTTTAGTAGCTTTAGCTAGTTGTTTACGTTCATAAGATTGAATCATTAATTTCTTTGATTGTTCAATTAAGTTGTTAAACCTGCAATCTGAATCTACATAAGGAATAGATTTCTCAATAATTTTAGCATATTGCCCTTTTTCATATAAATCAAATAAATCATTAATTTTTTGCCCAAAGGTTTTTTGAATACTAGTTACATACTTTTCTAACTCAGGAGCTGTTTTTAATGGCATTACTAATTGGTAAAGTTCTTTATATTTTTTTTGCTGTTCTAAAATAGGTGCTTTTTGTTCCGCATCCGCTACTCTTTGAATATTTAAAGCTAATTTAGCTTTTGTAACCAAATTTTTAATTTGCTGATTAAAATTAATATAATTCTGTCCTTGTTCAATAACTGTTGAGTATTTTTTGTTTTTATAAGCTATAGTTAAATTGGATAATATGACTTCCTTATTTTTTAAATAGTCATCTTTTTTATGTTTTAATTCTTCTCCAGATAAGTACATTATTAACTTTTCAAGGTCTTGTTCATCATCATAATTTATTTGTGCATTTTGTATAAGAAAACCAATAAAAAGTTGAGTTTTATCTGATGATTCTTCATACAAAAAAAACATAACTGATGATATTGCAAGTAATGTAATAATGGTTTTATTAGTTAATGAAAGTTTTATTCTAATGGTTTTTTGCAATAATTGATTAAATGATGGAGAAATCATAATTGCTGCTAACATAAAAACAATACTTACTCCTAAAAAAGTATTGAAAATAATAATGCTAGTTACAGCAAATATAATTACAATTATCCAATTAATAAAGCGTGATATTATAGCTATAATTAAATTAATCGCTATAGGTAATTTTTTAATTAAAACAAATATTTTTTTAAAGAAAGGAATAAAGCTAAAAATTTTTTTAAAAAAAGAACTAATAAAAACAGCGATTATTAATACAATACCGATAAACCAATAAAAGCTATTTTTTACTATTGAATAAAATTGATTCTTTGAAAGCATTATTTTTTAAGTTTCAAAACTTTAGGGTAAATGAATTAGTTTAGACGGATTCCAGTTCGGTGCTATAAATTCCACTACAATATCGGTGTAAATACCGCCTCGAACATTAAATTGTGATTTTAAACGCATAAAACGTGGCGTAGATATTTGTACTAAATCATCCAAAATGTTATTGGTAACAGCTTCATGAAAAGTACCTTTATCACGATATGCTCCAATATAATTTTTTAAGGATTTAAGTTCTATACATAATTTATCAGGTACATAATCTAATAATAAAGTGGCAAAATCAGGTTGTCCAGTTTTAGGGCATAAACAGGTAAATTCAGGAATACGAATATGAATGGTATAATCACGTTTAGGATTAGGATTATCAAAGGTTTCTAATATAGAAATAGACATTTTATCTTATTGATAGTTATTTATAATATGTTGTTGTTGTTCACAAAAATCATCGGCTGCATTGTATCCTTGTTGTTTTAAATTATAATTACGAATAGCGCATTCTACTAATACAGCTAAATTACGACTTGGTGCAACTGGTAAACCAATTGTAGGTATTTCAACTTCTAAAACATTATAAGTGCGATAATCGCCTTGTAAACGATCAATATTATTTAAACGTTCAGAACTGGCATATTCTAATTGTATAATTAAAGTTAAGCATTTACTTTTTCTAATCGCACTGTTCCCAAATAAAGCTTGTATATTCAATATACCAAGACCACGCACTTCCAAAAATGGACTCATATCAAATGGACTTTCCCCTCTTACGGTTTGAGAATTAATTAAAAAAAATTCAGGGGCATCATCAGCAATTAAGCGATGCCCGCTACTTACTAATTCTAAAGCTAATTCACTTTTTCCAATACCGCTTTTGCCCATAATTAAAACCCCTATTCCCAAAACATCCATAAATACGCCATGTAAGGTAATACGTTGCGCTAATGATTTTCTTAAAATAGTCTGCAAATGGTTGACTATAATTTCACCAGATAGAGAGGAAGTGAATATTGGAATACTATACTCATTTGCTAAATTAATCAAATCTTGGGAAGCTGAAAAAGATTCAACAATAATTAGACAAGTTAAATCCTTATTTTTAAATAACTTGCTTAGTATTTTAACATAATCTTTTTTAGCCAAGTTATCCAAATAATGGTATTCATAATGACCAATTATTTCTATTTGATGCGGATGAATTAAATTAAAATAACCAATATTAGCTAATTTTTTCTCTATTTGTAATAAAATTACCCGTTTATTAGTCCGACCAGCAACCCATGATAATTTTAAATTATTTGCATAGGTTTTAAAAAATTCATCAATACTTAGTTGAATCATACTAAATCTAGCGATGGTTTCCAGTGGGTTAATAAATCAAATTTTTTTAAGCAATCATCTGTATTACGTAATTTTTCACAAAATTCATTATCACGAAACATGGTCGCCAGTTGGGACAATATTTTTAAATGTTCTTCAGTTGATTTTTCAGGCACGACTAATGCGAATAGTAAATCAACTGGCTGATTGTCAATCCCTTCAAAATTAATACCTTTTTCCAGGTGTAAAAAAGCAGCCAAGGTAACATGACATTGAGCAACCCTAGCATGAGGTATAGCAATTCCTCTGCCAAGACCAGTACTTCCTAAACGTTCACGCGCCAGCAAACTATCAAAAATAGTATGACTGGTTAGCGATAAAGTTTCTGTAGCCAGTAATTTGCTAAAGTATTCAAAAATACGTTTTTTACTGCTTACTTGAACATGACATAGTATTCTATCAGGCGTTAAAATATCCGAAATTTGCATAACATTGGTGAAATCTAATAAGTATGGAAATTACAACATTATATGATATTTCCATACTTTGAATGATAATTAACGATGACTCTGTACTTTTTCTTTATGCTTCTTTATTTGTCTATCTAATTTGTCAACCAAAGAATCAACAGCAGCGTACATATCTTCATGTTCTGCATTTGCAAACAAATTAGCTCCACTAACATGTAAAGTTGCTTCTGCTTTATGAACTAATTTTTCTACACTTAAAACAACGTGCATATTGGTAACGTGATCAAAATGGCGTTCTAAACGTTCAATTTTATTGATAACATGAGTTCGTAAAGCTGGGGTGATTTCAATATGTTGCCCAGTTAGGTTAAGTTGCATTTATAAGCTCCTTGTTTTATTAAGACAAATGAAAAGTAAGTAAATTCAATGCTATAATTTTAATAGCATTATGGGTAAAAAAATTTTGTATAATATTGTTCTGAGAATTTACTAAAGCATGGTGTTAACCAAACAGAAGTTTAGGAATGATTTTCAAAAGTTCGCCTCCAAGATAAATATAAGAATTTATTTTAGTTTCTTTACAATAACTTTCAATTGTTTATAAGATGTAATCAATTCCATTTCAATTGAATAAATAAGTCTATCTTCCCATGTTGCTCTTTTTTCTTGAATAATGGCAGTATGTTCTTTTGAATTATACCCTATAGTATTTATCAAATCTAATTGCTCTCTAAAAAGTTTAGCTATTTCAATATAGATGCCCCAATTATTTTTATCAATTCTATCAGGTAAAGTATCTATAGCTTTATTGAGCAAAACGTAATTATCTCCACCTATATCTCTCCACTCAAGTATTTTAGATTCTAAAAATATATCAATCATTTCCAACCTCAGTGTAGGTGAAAGATAAATTGCTAAATCTAACATTATTTGTAAATTTGCCCAAACACCCCGGTTTTCTGGTTTTCCACCACGTTGAGATTTTATGACAGAAAATTGTTTTATGAGTTTGGAATATTCTAATTGACCATTACTACGGTGATAATTTCCAAAAGTGAGATGCTCGCTTTTGAGTTTTTTCCCATATTTAACCTCTACTTCACGAATAAATTCCCAAGTTTTTTCTCTACTTAACCATTCCTTTAATTCAATCGCCCTTAATCCATTATTTTGCCGATAACTATTTCCAATAGCCAAAACATCATTTAATGAACCCATTTTGGTTAAATGTCCAATTGTGATAGTGTGATTATCACCAATATTAACTATCATTTCTTGATTAGTTTTCATATATTCAGATAATTGGTAGTCCTGCACAAAGTAGTGGCAAACTTGTTAAATATTTTTGATTATAAAACTGTCCGAAGTATTGATATTATAAACATAACTAAATAATTATTATTTTAAAAATAAGGTTAGTATATACCATAAATATAACTAAAGTTACGCAGATGAATTGAAGTGATTAAAATCAAGCCTTTATCTTAATTTTTAAGTCTTAAAACTATCCTAAATTTAAAATGCACTGCCTTTAAGCATCTTGATTAACCATATTAACTAAAATGCCAATTATTTTATTTGGATTTGTTATATGATATTCAGGTAAATCAATATAGGCTACATTATTTTCGTATTTTAAAAATTTCCAAGTATTTCCAGTGGTAACTACGCCGTATATTTTTGGTAAAACTAATCCATCTTTTTCATTAAAAAGTTGGGCGGCAAACATTTCTGCGATACATTGACCTAAACCGCCGCCTATATATTCATTTTTTGCTTCAACAACTGTGATAATTGGTGCATTAAGATAATATTGTTCTGAAGATTTACTAATTACAAAATCACAAAAACCGTTTAAATCCTTTTGTTTATCAACATCTAAATTAATACCAGAGAATAAGCTAATTTCGTCCTTTAAAATTCGTCTAATTTCTAATAAAATATTTGCGATGATTAACTCAGAACGACATTTTTCAGTTCCAATTGCTAAAGCCAGTGGCACATTATATTTTAAGGTAGTAGATAAATATTCGCTTATTTTAATTTTACTTATATTTGCAAATAAATCCTTATTTTCCACAATCTTAATATTAAGTTGTGTCTTTACTTTTTTTAAGGTGAAATCGCTATATGGCATATTTAAACTAAACGTTTTCTTTCATTAGAAGGTGGAATAACCATAGATTCTCGATATTTTGCAATTGTACGCCGAGCAACTTTAATTCCCTTATCAGATAAAATATTGGCAATTTTATTATCACTTAATGGTTTTACCGCATTTTCAGTTTCAACCATTTTTTTAATCATTGCCCGAATAGCAGTAGATGAACATCCTTCACCATTCTTCATATTAACATGGCTAGAAAAAAAGTATTTTAATTCAAAAACACCGCGCGGAGTATGTAAATATTTTTGGGTAGTAACGCGAGAAATGGTTGACTCGTGCATATCTAATTTTTCAGCAACATCATGCAATATCAAAGGTTTCATTGCTTCATCGCCATAATCTAAGAAACCAGCTTGTTTTTCTACAATACATATAGCAACTTTTAACAATGTTTCCTGGCGACTTTTAAGACTTTTTATAAACCAACGTGCTTCTTGTAAATGCGATTTCAACATTCCATTTTCTTCACGATTATCTAATTTTAATTTAGAATAATAGCTATTTAAACGTAAATTAGGCGCAATTTCATCATTTAATTTTACTTTCCAAATATCATTTATTTTTTTTACAAAAACATCAGGAGTAACATAGGTAGTTTCTGAATCACCAATTTGGTTGCCAGGACGTGGATTAAGTGTTTGAATGAGTTCAACTACTTTTTTTAAATCTTCCCGATTCAATTTCATATATTTAGTCAATTGCGTATAATCGTGAACACCTAATAAATCTAAGTATTTACTAATTAAGCGTTTGGCTTCCCGTAAAAAAGGTGTATCTGATTGATATTTTGCTAATTGTAATAATAAACATTCTCTTAAATCGGTTGCTCCTACTCCTAGCGGATCAAAATGTTGAATTCGACTCAACACAATTTCAACCTCTTTAAAATCAATAGATAACTTTCTATTTTGTAAACTTATTGTAATATCTTCAACTGAATCAGAAAGATAACCGTCAACATTAATCGCATCAATAATAGTAATAGCAATAATTCGATCTAAATCACTAAAAGGGGTTAATTCTAATTGCCATTGCAAATAATC
>JAGLFE010000048.1 GCA_023144675.1 Thiomargarita sp.
AAACCAATTTATCAAACCGCTTTCAGTCCCGATAGTCAATATTTAGTAACAGCGGGATTGGATAAAATCGCACGTTTATGGAAAATCCCTAGTGGCGATTCATTTTATGTGTTAAATGGACATAATGGCTTTATATATAATGCTAACTTTAGTCCTGATAGCAAATATTTGATAACTGGTTCTCAAGACAAAACCGCTAGATTATGGCCTATTTTTGCCAATACCCAAGATTTAACTGAGTATGCCGATGAAATTGTACCACGTTGTTTAACATCATCCCAACGCAGTGAATTTTTTTTAGCCGAAACAAATTTGCAAGCCACTATTTCTAAAGCAGAACAATTTGCTCGAGCAGGGAATATTGATAATGCTATTCAAACTTTTCAACAAGCAAAATCGTTAGCAACCTGCTTTAAAATTGAATCGACTAGTCGCGCTGAACAAATTGCAGAACAAGCATCTTTATCCCAACAATTAAAAACTCAATCTAGTCATGCGCAGATAGATATTGACATCACAAATGAAAAATATCCCATAAGTTGCCGTAGGAATCAAACTCCTAATTTAGCCGAACAGGTTATTTGTAGCAATACTCTATTGTGGACTGCGGAAAATAAAAATTATAAATTATATCATAGTTTATACGACACCGCCGATTTAGAAACGCAACAAGAATTATATAATGAATTAGTACAATGGTTATATGAGACTAGAAATCCCCATTGCGAGCAATCAGTTAAATTGTGTTTGCAAGTTTATGAGGAACGGATTAAGCTTTTGAATAAATATGTTATTTTTAAGATGTAATTAGTGCATAATTCGTAACTATCTACCAATTAAAGCTTCAAATGCGAATAAGAGTTAAAATTTTAACATGATTGATGCGCTTCGTTCCTCAGCAACATCCTACATTTTATATGTATTTCTTAATTTGGTAGATAGTTACCATAATTCTTATTATTATGGATAAAATCATTCATATTCCTAATATTTCTATAGGACATTTTACTAACGAACAAGCGAGTACAGGTTGCACTGTAATTATTTGTGAACGGGGGGCAGTTTGTGGCGTTGATATTCAAGGTGAAGCTCCTGGCACTAGAGAAACTGCATTACTTGCTCCCCATTGTTCAGTTGATAAAGTCAATGCAATTTTACTAACTGGTGGTAGTGCTTTAGGATTAGCCGCTGCTGATGGGGTAATGCAATATTGTCAACAAAAAAATTATGGTTTTAAGGTTGGAACTAAAAACATTCCTATCGTGCCGGCTGCCGTTATTTATGATTTCAGTATTGGACAAGAATATGCACCAACCGCTCAAGATGGTTATAATGCCTGTTTATCCGCTTCAAATATAAGTTCGGCACAAGGAAATATTGGAGCTGGTACTGGAGCAGTGGTGGGTAAAGTTGGTGGAATGGAAAGTGCGATGCGTGGTGGTTTAGGAATTGCACAACTAAAGTTATCGAATGAGCTAATTATTAGTGCTATTGTGGTGGTTAATAGTTTTGGAGATGTGAGAAATTATAAAAATAATCAAATTATTGCAGGAATGAGAGATAATAAATCTAGTTTTGTTGATAGTGTTAAATATATTATGGATGGGCATTTAAAACAGGCTTATATGGGGACTAATACGGTTATTGGTGCGGTAATGACCAATGCAAAATTAGATAAAATTGAGGTAACAAAAATAGCTCATAAAGCACAAATAGGGGTGGCACAAGTTATCACGCCAGCGCATACTTTATATGATGGCGATACTTTTTTTGCATTAGCCACTGGAGAAATTGATGCCGATATTAACATTATTAATGTAGCCACGACTGAACTTGTTAAAGAGGCGATTCAAAATGCAATTTTTCATGCAACCACCAGGGAAAACATATTAAGTTATTCAGATGTATTTCTAGCAACTTCTTGAATTATTTTTTAAGTTGTTAGCTAACTATAGATTATTAATCAAGGCTTTACCGTTAATTATTTCAGAATATATTATTAACTGATAAAACTATTTTCTTAAAAATTTAACTCTAAAAAAAATATTAGTATGTTTTTTGTATTAATTACTAATTATTAAGCTAAGAAATGTATATAACTGAAGTTACGCAAATAAAATAGAAACCAAGAAAATATAAGACTTTAGATTTTATATCTATCTGTATTGAATTTTCATAAGCCTTATAATATTTGATTTTCAATTTTTCATATCTGCGTAACTTCAGTTAGTATTGATTCAGCGGACATGATTGAACAACGTTTAAATTTACCTGTTTACGCTATTATACCCCATTCATTAGAACAAGTTAAATTAGACAAGCAAAATCGTAAAGAAGTTACAATCCCTAAAATTTTAGCTGTCGAACATCCGAAAGAGATGGCTATATAAAGCTTATGGAGTTTGCGTACTAACTTACAATTTGCTTTAATGGAAACCGATAAACCAATTATTACAATTACTGGTCCAACACCAAGTGTAGGTAAATCTTTTATTAGTATTAATTTATCTCAGGTTTTAGCGCTTTGGTATGGTTTCCATTTAATCAATAGATAACTCCTTTAGTCATATAACTACTTGGATATACTGGCTTGTAATTATCTAAATATTTTTGAAAACTTTGTCGCGCTGATGGGTCTCCTAAATATCGTAAACATCGACCAATAATCTGTTCATCTGCCCATTTATCAAGAAACCTTAATTAGATTTATGATGAAACCGCTTAATAAACGTAGTTTTTGTAAAGCTTTTGAACGTTGGTCATAGGAAACACCCGCTCAGGTTCGATGGGAAATGAAGCAAAAAGAGTAATCAAATATAGCGATTAAAGAAATTTTTGTTTAAATAGTTACAACTTGTTGTAAAACGCTTAAAATTAAAATATAGATAATAATCGACAATATAAAGCCGATAAAAAATGAACTTTCTATACTATGACGTAAAATATGGGCATAAATTATTAATTTCCATACAATGAAACTAATTAATAACAAAGATGGTAAATTGTTATCACCACTTTGGGCAAATTTTAGCCAAGTTGCTACTGGATAGCTTAATATATCTAATATGCAATTAGCACCGATTATGGCGGTTAATGTTTGCTTAATGCGTTGTGTATATCCGACAAAATAAAGTAAACTACTTACCAACATAATTAATAAGCTGAGGTCTAATACAATTAATATTATTATTTGTTTAATCGTGAAGTAAAGTTGTAAATGAATAACGCCTATTATTATATAAATAGGTATTAATAACATTAGTAGAACATTAGAAATAGGTAAATTTTGGGGAGTTGAACGTAAACGGCAAATGTCATAAAAAGACTTCCATAAAATATATAATGTACGCATAATTATTAAAGCTTTAACTCCCTGTTATAAGTCATCATTAAGTCGTTGATTCATTGCCACACTTTCCTTATACATTCCAAATCGTTTTAAAAATAAATCCACATAATTAGCTACTTTCTTATTCCATTTTTCCTTGGCATAAATCGCAGTATAAACGGTATTTAATATATTCGGTAAATCTTGTTTCGCTAATAATTCTATCATTTCGGTATTTTTACCCTCTTCAAAAAATAAATAACTAATTAGTTGAACATAACGCCACCGATAAGCTGATGAAATACCAACTTGTAGTTCAATTGGTAAATTTGACCACAATTCGTTCCTTAAACTAGGATGGAATTTTAAATACGGAATTCTAAAATCTTGGACATGTTCAGATTCAATTAATCCCATTTTTGTTAGTGCAGAACATAATAACTGCCATTGTTTTGCTGATATGTCTAATATTGAGATGATTTCTGGTTCAAACGCACCGCCCTGAAAAACCCCTAAATAAGGCACTAATCGCAAGATATTTAGTTTAAGTCGCTGTTGCTCTGATATTTTTAAGCCCAATAATTTTGCTAAACGGTTTATTAAATTATTTTTTGTTGATTCTTGATATAATTCCAATGATAAATTTAACACAATCCATAGTTTATGGCTTGGAGATGTGTTGATTAAAGTGAGCAAATATTTTGCTAGTTGCTCTGGAGAATAATATTGGAGAACGGGAACTAAAATTTTTATTAATAACGGATTGTAATCAACTAATTGTAAAATAGTGTGTAAATCTTTATTTTCAGCCGAATTAAGCTGTTGCTTTGATAAATTTAATAAATGTAAACAATATTCTAAAGCGGGTTTAGCAGCTAAATTAGATAATTCTAGGTGGTGATTATTTGTTTCTGCAAGATATTCGTCATAATTTATTTGGCTGGTGATAATAATTCGGCATTGTTCTAATTGACTCCATTGCTTGATTTTAGCCAATAATTCTTGTAGCGGTTCAGAGTCGAGGTTACTCAATTGATCCAAAATCAATAAAATTGGCGTATTATTTAAAGTTTCCTCTAAATTTTCGTCATCTTCCAATTCTAAAGAAATTACCATTTCCTTAATAGCTAATTCAACTGTTTCAACTCCAACAAAGGCACTGTAATCTACCAAACAGACCTTAAAATCCTGTTCAGCAAATTTTTTCCCAACTTCAATAGCCAAACTGGTTTTACCATTGCCATTATTTCCTGAAATGGTGAAACAATGAGTTTTAGTTTTTAAAGCGGTTTCAATTTGTTGTAATTCTAGTTTACGACCGAAAATTTTTTTTGCTGGCATATAGTTATAAACTACTGGTCTTCCAATATTAGTTAAAAGTGAGAACTTAATAGAATAAAAAACTTTATTCCTTATGAATTATTATCGGATAATGCTTTTATCATTTTTCTACTAGGATGAATACGAACTATTTTAACCGATTTATTAGCAATTTGCACGATTTCTACTGGATGTTCGCCTAACATAAAACTTGTTCCTACTTCAGGAATGGCTTCTAAATAATTTAAAATTAATCCATTCAAGGTTTTTGGACCATTTGTAGATAATTTCCAGCACATATAACGGTTTAACTCCCGAATCGTAATACTGCCATCAACTAAAAAAGTATTATCTGTTTGTGGATGTATATCTAGGTTTAAAGCATCTGGATTAGTAGTAAATTCTCCAACAATTTCTTCTAAAATATCTTCTAAAGTTACTAATCCCTGAATATCTCCATATTCATTAACTACTAAGCCAATTCGCCTTTTATGCCCTTGAAAATTGAGTAATTGAGTATGTAAAGGTGTACCTTGTGGCACAAAATAATTTTCTCGCGCATTTTGTTCTAAAGTTTTCTTATTTAACTCATTATGTTTAAATAAACGTAATAATTTGCGCAAATGAACAATACCTAATACTCCATCTATACTATCACGATATAAAGGTAAACGTGTATGTTGACTAGAAGCTAATTGTTCTATAATTTCTACCAACGGGTCATTAATATCAATTCCGACAATTTCATTACGTGGAACCATAATATCTTCAACCGTTACTTTTTCTAAATCTAAAATCCCAAGTAACATCTGTTGATGCTTTTTAGGAATTAAGCTACCTGCTTCATGAACAATGGTGCGCAATTCTTCTGGACTTAAATGGTCAGCATTGCTATTTTTTTCTGAAATACCAAATAGTTTAAGTAAATTATTCGCAAAGATATTTAAAATCCAAACTAAAGGATATAAAATAACTAATAAGGGTTTAATAATAACCGAAGCGGGAAAAGCAATTTTTTCTGGATTGGCAGCGGCTATAGTTTTGGGAGTAACTTCACTAAAAAGTAAAATAAAGAAGGTTAATAAAGCGGCAGCAATGGCAATACCTGCTTCGCCCATTAAGTCAATCGCAATAACGGTAGCAATTGAGGAAGCTAAAATATTAACAAAATTGTTACCTAATAAAATAACCCCAATTAGTCGGTCAGGGCGTTCTAATAATTTACTGACCCGTTTGGCAGATTTGTGATTTTTTGCGACAAGATTACGTAAGCGATAACGGTTAATCGCCATCATACTAGTTTCAGAAGCAGAAAAGAAAGCCGAAGCTAGTATCAAAAAAACAAGTATGCCAAATAGCACACTCAGCGGAATATCACTCAAAAATTAAACCTAGATTTTTTGTTAAGAAATTAAATAAAATTGTATTTTAAAATATTTTAAGATTTTTTGGTTGGACGTTGCCACCCGATAATTGTTTTTTGAGAACTACGGCTGAGGGTTAATTCGTTAGATAGTGTATTTTTAGTAATAGTTGAACCAGCTCCAATTGTTGACCCCTTACCGACCGTAACAGGAGCAACTAATTGGGTATCGGAACCAATAAAAGCATTGTCTTCTATAACAGTTTTGTATTTATTAGCTCCATCGTAATTGCAAGTAATGGTTCCAGCACCAATATTGACCGCTTTGCCAACTTCAGTATCGCCAATATAGCTTAAATGGTTAATTTTAGAGCCTTGAGCCACGATTGATTTTTTAAGTTCTACAAAATTGCCAATATGCACTTGTTCCGATAAAATAGTATCCGGACGTAAACGGGCAAAGGGACCAATTCGACATTGTTTGCCAATAATCACATTTTCAATCACACAATTACTTAAAATTTCAACATCATCATCAATTTGAGTATTGCGTATAATGGTATTTGCTCCAATTTGCACCCGATTACCTAAAATAACTGTTCCTGCTAAAATTACGTTAATGTCAATCGAAATATCACGCCCAGCTTGGATAGTACCCCTGACATCTAAACGATTTGGGTCAGCTAAACTTACGCCAGCCAGCATTAAATTATTAGCCTGTTGAAGTTGGTAATAACGTTCCAAATTGGCTAATTGTATTCTATCATTAATACCCATAACTTCATAGTTATTATGTGCTTGTGTGGTTTGAATGGCTATTTTATCTTGCTTGGCTAGGGCAATTATATCGGTTAAATAATATTCGCCTTGAGAATTGTTATTATCAATTGTTTGTAACCAACGGCGTAAATGAACGGCTGGAATAGCATAAATGCCAGCATTCACTTCTTTAATTTGTTTTTGTTCCGAATTAGTATCTTTTTCTTCAACAATTTTTTGAATTTGTCCATTTTCATCCCGAATAATTCTTCCATATCCTTGTGGATTATCCAATTGAACCGTCAACATACTTAAATTATTTTCATTGGCTTGAGAACATAAGGTTGCTAAAGTTTCAGTTTGAATCAATGGAATATCGCCACATAAAATCAATACTAAATGGTCATCAGGAATCGCTGGCATCGCTTGCATAACCGCATGTCCAGTGCCTAATTGCTGTTTTTGTTCAGCCCAATTAATTTTAACATCGCTCAATGATTCACGCACCAATTCGCCTTTATGCCCATATATAATATGTAATTTATCATATTCAAGTGGAGAAATTGCATCAACAACGTGTCGAACTAATGGTTTTTCAGCAAGTTGGTGTAATACTTTTGGCATATTGGACTGCATTCGTTTGCCTAGTCCAGCGGCTAATATTATAATAGATAAGTTCATAATTTTTTTTATTCAATTACGTATTTTATTGCTTAGGAAAATATTTAACATTTGTTAGTAACTTAAAATCTGCATCTTGAGTCCATAATATTGCATTGTATTTCATTGCTGTCGCATAAATTATGCTGTCTGCCAATGGTAATTTTAATGACACACCGTAATATGCTGCATCAATTGATAAATTACTATCAAGAGATATAACTTTTCCTTGTTCCATACAAGCAATTGCTTCTAAAGCAGAGTTTTCATCACGCTGCCGTAAAATACATTTGAATACTTCAATTAGTGTAATACTGGGTACGATTAGTTCTATCGTTGCTTCGATTGGTTTGACAAATACTTTTGCATTATCGTCGTTTGAAAAATAAGAAAGCCAAGCGGATGAATCTATAACGTTCATATTCTATCTTTATCTCTTTCTACATCAGTATTAATCCCTTTCAAAAATCCCTTCATCTTCTTAATTGGTTTTATAGGAATTAATTCAATACGATTACGATAAATTAAAACCTGAACCTTTTGACCAGCAAAAATTTCCATTGATTCTCGCACTGTTTTTGGAATAGTTACTTGATATTTTGAAGAAATTGTAACTTCAGTCATAATTTTTACCTGTAAAACCTATAATAACAAAAAAGCCCTCACTAATTTACACATTTTTGTGAAATTATTTCCCAAGTAAAATTTGCAAATAAACCTTATCATCCTACAAATTAAACTTTAGTTATGATGTCCATTGCATATGCAATTTTCGATGGTTAATAGCACAATCACGCAAGTAAAGATTGATAAGCGTTTGGTATGGAATACCTGTTTCTTCTGCTAATGATTTGAAATATTCAACAGAATCATGCTCAAGGTTTATAGTAACTGGTTGTCTAAGATATTTAATATAAGGGTTTTTTGTCCCTTTCATTTTAGCAAAATCATAATAATCTTTCATTTTCTTTCACTCCAATACACTTGTTCTTCGTTCTTATCCGCCTTCCTAGCTGAAATAATTCTAATTATTGTTTCTTTTTGCTTAAAACAATGGCAAACAATAAGTATTTTTAATTTAAAGCTTGCACCAAGTAGAATAAATCTATCCTCATTTTCTGAATGTTCTGGATCGAAGAATTGAATGGCGTATTCATCATAAAAAACTGTTTGTGCTTCATCAAATGATACATCATGTTTTTTGTGTATTTGCCTTATCTTTGTTACTATCCCATTCAAATTTTAGTTGCTTCATAAACCATAATTTTTACCTGTAAAACCTATAATAACAAAAAAGCCCTCACCAAAAAAACGGTAAAGGGCTTTTTAATTTTAAGGCGGGTAGAATGCGATATGCAAATAAATATTACACTCCTAACCCTTTTATAATGCCCTTATTTTCTATTTGTCGGTTTTTCCTTCATATCTATCTACAAACTCTTGTCGTTCTTTCATGCGACGTTCAGCTTCAGCTTTAGGCATATTGTTACTATAAAACAAATGACCTGTACTTTTCACTGTTTTTCCAGTTTGTACATCGACAACTTCAAACTGATCATTAACGACTAGATCATAAATCCTCTTAAGCTCTGCAGCTTGTTCTCCTTTCGTGATGGTTTTTCCATCAACTACGATTTCAACTTTAGAATCAGTATTATCTTCAATCAATTCTTCAATTTCAGGTAGGTACTTACTATAGAAATGTTTACCTACTTCATAGTTGCCATGCCATTGTGTCCAATCAGGCCCCATCATAGAAGCACCGTGACGAGCACGACGACCTTCATGATGCCAAATTTCAAACCATGTATAATCAATGTGGTTAGCAAATTTCTGTTTTCTTTTCAGCAGTGGTATAGCAGCGTTGTACATTGCTAAACCTGGTTGAGCAAACTTATTATTGTAAAGTTCAATCTGAGCGTCATATTGAATATAGAAGTTTTCAATGAAAGAACCACCATGGCAAGCAGAACACACATTTTTCATATTATCGCGGCGTTCTTCCCAACCAACACTTGCTCCATGTTCTAATCCCATTGCTGCGTCAGTTTTTTCTGGACGGATTGAGATAGCTGGACGATTATTCCAAGAAATACGCATACCAACGTCATGGTTAACTGGCATATCTTTAGTTGCACTCATGTGGCAAGTTGCACAAGTTGGAGCAGCATCATAATCTTCACCAGCAATCCATTTAGAACGATCCATATTCATTTTATCTTTATTAGCATGGAAAGCGATACCATGTTTAGATTCGTAATAAATTTCTTCTTGTGGATGATCAGGACCCATATGGCATTTACCACAGTTTTCTGGATTACGAGCTTGTTCTACTGAAAATTTATGGCGAGAATGACAAGCGGAACAAGAACCTCTGGATTTATCAGGATTAATACGTCCAATTCCTGTGTTTGGCCAAGTGGCTGGGTCTAACCCTATTACTTTACCATCTTCATCTTTTAACATTTTTACTTCTGAACCATGACATTGCCAACAACCATTAACAACGGCTGCGGATACACCATTAGGGAAATTTTCAGTTACCATAGTACGATTACCTTCAATCACATCGGCTAATAGATTATCTAAAGAACCAATAATACGTCCACCTTGAGAATGATGAGAAGCGGCATATTCAGAAACTTCTCTTTCATGACAGTTAGAACAGTCTTTTGGTGAAACAATTATAGAAATAGGTTTGTTTTTACCAATTGCTTTTTTATCGAATTCTTCATGGATAAAAGCATCGACATCTTCAGCATCAGCTTGATGGCATTCATAACAACCTACTTCAGCACGATAATGCTTACTATCACCCCATTGTTGAACAACACCTAAAGATTGTTTTTTATGACATTCAACACAGACTTTAGTTTCTTCTGAGAAACCATCTTTGGGCGGAGCATCTACAGATGCAAAACTCACATTACTAATCACAAATAGGGCAGCACTTGCTAGAAATGATGCCAACCATTTTTTACTCATTATTCTTAATTCTCCTAAATACATATACAATATTAAAGTTTGAGGAAATAATTAATGTCAATCAAATAAATATAACCTTTATGAGGAAAATATAACCTTTATGAGGATGCTTTTTTTTAAAACCTTTTGAGTTCTAAAAATAAATATAAATTTTTTAAATATTGGATATATTATATATGTTTTATATTTTTATTTATTTATTTAATAAAAATTATTTATAGAAAATTAGAAGTTAAAATTGCTAAATTGAATAAATTACCTACAGTAATTAATGCTAAACCTAGCATTTAACTAGGAAATAAATATTACATTTTTACTTAATAGCTATTATAATTTTAATTACAATTAGTTAATATAAAGCTATTAATTACAATTTATTTTGTTGTTTAATGGTGGTTATAATGCCTTTTTTATTTCCGTTAATAATTCATTACTATCATAAGAACCTTTTTGAAAAATATGGACAATATTCTTTAAATTCTTTAAAGATATTCTTTCTTCTCTTGTAAGATCAGATGCTGTTACTAAAATAATCGGAATAAATAATTTCGACCTATTGCGCAAAATAGAAATAAATTCAAAACCGTTCATATTAGGCATTTGCAAATCTAATAAAATTAAATCTGGTTCCTTAAATTGAATATGATTTAAAGCAATCTTCCCATCCCCAGCTTTACATACTCGATAACCTGCCTTTTTTAAAGTACGTACAGCTATATCACAACTATCTATATTATCTTCAACCACCATAATATTATGCGTTGAATCATCACAATTAGGGCGATGTTTTTTTAACATTTTGGATAATTGATCACGGGTAAAAGGTCTAGTTAAATAATCAACCGCACCCAAGGCATATCCCATTTTTTTATCTTCCATCATTGATGACATAATAACTGGAATATTAGCTAAATCAGGACTGGCTTGTAAATGCGATAAAACTTCCCAACCATCCATTTTAGGCATCATAACATCTAAAATAATTATATCGGGTAATATCCTTCTCGCTAATTTTAGTCCCTTTTCACCATTATTAGCAGTTTTAACTTGATAACCAAGCTTTACCAAATAACTTTCCAATACATAACGCACTTCTTTAGCATCATCAATTACTAATACGATAAAACCTTCTTCCTCAATAATTTCAATTACCTCTCCTTTAATTGCAGCTAAACCATGATCGGTTCGATTGATATTTTTAGGAATATAAATGCTAAAGCTACTACCTTGATTTAACTCACTTTCAATTTCAATTTTACCTCCCATCATTTTGACAAAATGGTGGGCAATAATTAAGGCTAAACCTTGACTGCTAGTTTTAGAAATGATAGCAATATTAGTATCATCAGCCATTTGCTGAATTTCTTGTTTTTTCTTAAAATCCATCCCAATGCCATGGTCTTGTATTTGGAAAACTACCCAATCATGTTGATTTTCTTTTTTAGGAAACACTTTGAGTAAAATATTGCCATTATGTTGATTGAATTGGGCGGCGTTACTTAATATTTTTAATAAAACTTGGCGCAATTTAATTAAATCACCACTCATTTCATCTTCTAATTTTGGATCGCAATTAACTTCTAAAACTTCTTGATATTGATTTAATAATGGTTGAAT
>JAGLFE010000480.1 GCA_023144675.1 Thiomargarita sp.
AGAAATACATATAAAATGTAGGATGCTACTGAGGAACGAAGCGCATCAATCATGTTAAAATTTTTCGCATTTAAAACTTTAATTGGTAGATAGTTACGAATATTTCAATATTATAACATAATAAATAGCTAATTTTCTAAATTAGTTTAGTAATTTACAATAAAAATCAATAACTTATAATTTAATAATATTTTGAAATTCTAATATTAAAAATATATATAATTCAAATAGTTACTAAAATATTCACCTAAATTAATTGTGTTTAATAAAATAATCATAAAATTTTTTTAAGGTATCTATAAATATTTATTAATCTGTCTTCTCAACCTCTTGTGGTATTTATTTTAATAAAATAATATATCAATAAGCTAATCAAGAGGGATTATTTTTATTTATGTATATACAATCTACTTAAACTTTAATGGTTTGAATAGTTTTAAAAAATTTATTTGATAAGTAATTTCAAATTTTTTACATATATTTAATATTCAATCCATTTTTAATTTAGTTTTGAAAGTTTTTGTAGGATATTTAAAGTAATAATTTTCAGATAAGGAGAAATATTATGACTTGGAATTTTCCTAAGCTTTCTCGACGCACCTTTTTAAAAACCACTGGCGTTGGTGCTGCCGGACTAAGCTTATTAAAAGCCAATAGTTTAATGAGTAAACAGGTTGCTGAATCGCCTGATGTTGATGCAATTAGTTACACAATATGTAACTTTTGCTCTTCGTTATGCAATGTAAAAGTTACCTCTCGTACTAGTGCTGGAATTAAACGCATTATCAAATTAGATGGCAACCCCTATTCTACCCTAAATCGTGGCAAAATTTGCGCCCGTGGGCAAGCGGGTTTACGCCAAACCTATGACCCAGATCGTTTCAAAACACCACTTATTCGCAAAGAAGGTACTAAACGTGGTACTTGGGAATTTCGTGAAGCAACTTGGGACGAAGCCTGGGAATATATCGCCAAGAAAAGTACCAACATTAATCCTTGGGAATGGACTTTGGTCGGTGGTTGGACTTCCTGTATATTCTACATGAACTGGTCAGTTCCGTTTGCGGTCTGCAATGGTATTCCTAATATTGTCGCTTCCCCCATGCAGCATTGTGTTACCACTGGACATTTAGGTACCGATTCCGTTACTGGTAACTTTAACGTCCATGATGAAATTTTACCTGATTATGATAATGCTAAATATATTATTTATGTCGGTAATAATGCCTCAATTGGTGGCGTTTCCACTTGTCGAGCCGTTCGTTTTGCTAAGGGTCGTAAAAACGGAGCTAAAGTTGTAGTTTTAGACCCCCGTATTTCAGAAACAGGTGCCAAAGCCGATGAATGGGTTAATATTAGACCTGGTACGGACTTGGATTTCTGTTTGGCAATGTTGCGGAAAATGATCGAAAAGAAATTATACGATGCTGAATTTTTAAGAACCCGCACTAATATGCCTTTTCTCGTTTATAAAGACGATGCTGGGCAATGGCAAATGGCTAAGAATGATAAAGGTCAATTCTTAATCGCCCGTGATGTTCGAGATGGTAGTATTGATTTACATATTTTACCCGCTTATACTAATAATAATCGTACCGATATTCATGGTAGTATCGGCTGTCCTGCTTTAGAAATCCCTGAAGGTACGACTATTCCCGAAGGTTTTCCTGGAGTTGGTAAACCAGCAATGACCGTTTTGCAAGCTCAATTTGAAGAAATCAAGCATTGTACACCAGAATGGGCAGCAAAAACTACCGGTATTTCCGCTGACAAAATCCGCCATATTATCTACGAATTTGCCACAACTAGCCCATCATTAATTGACCCTGGTTGGCATGGGGCGCGTTATGGGAATATGATGATGACTCGCCGAGTTCAAGCCATGATTCAAGCCTTAAATGGCGGACTTGATAGAAAAGGCGGCTGGATTATGGGCGGTGAATATCGTCATAAATTAGTTGAACAAGTTAAAGCTAAAGCCGAAGGTCGTGAATTACCTGCTCCTATGGCAACTAAAACTGGATTAGATTTTGCCCTATTTGTTGTCAATGCTTTTTCTACTGGTTCAAACTTTAAACCACACGGTTATCCTGGCTGGTCTTGGTTATATGCCCAACAACAAAACGCAAGAGGTGAACAGGGGGTTGCCTTGCCCGTTTTAGCTGATGAAGGTCTGAAGGAATCGGTTGAAGGTAAAGTTAAATTGCCTAATGGAGAACCCTATTTAACCAAAGCCCTGTTTATCAACGCCGCTAATCCAGTACGTCATTACTATCCAGATACCTATTGGAAAGAATTATTAACTAATGACACAGTGGAATTAGTAATCGCTTTAGATGTATTGCCTTCCGATACTACTCCCTATGTTGATGTCATTTTACCTCATAGCACCTATTTAGAACGTGCCGAGCCGATGATTTATGGCAATGGAGTCAATCAAGATTTAGCCGTAACCACTCGTTATGCTGCTATTGACCCACTCTATGATACTAGAGAAATTCCAGATGTTTTGCTGGGACTAACAGAAATTATTAGCGGCAAAGAAGGAGCTTTGGATCGATTAACTGGCGCAATAGAAGCCTTAACTGGTATTCCCGCCGCTCCAGTAAAAGAAAAATTGGTAAAACTCAAAGCAGAAGGAGCAGTTGATCCATTTATGACTGCTTGTCGTAATACTATTTTTGAAGAAACGGCTAAAAATTTACATATCAGTGTCAATGAGTTGGATACCACTTTGCGGGAAAAAGGGGTTTATCATAGAAAAGGCTGGGAAGAAATGATTGAACACGAAGCCATTGCCTATGATTTACCCGTGCCAACTTTCAGCGGACGTATTGAATTTTATAGCGGTTTATTTGATTTTCTACGAGCGGGCGGTAATAATACTCCTCATTTCAGTGTGCTTGCGACTGATATTCCAGCAGAATGCCGTAAAGGTAAAACTATGGACCAACCACTGGAAGACGATGAGTTTTACTTCGCTTATGGGAAAGTGCCGACTGTATCTTATGCTTCAACCAATAGCAATAATCATATCCTGCATGCAATCAATGTCTTCAAAAAGGATATTTACACTGGTGTTTGGATACATCCCGATCGGGCGAAGAAATTAGGTTTGGATTCGGGAGATAAAATAAATCTGGAAAATATTTTGTCTGGTCAAAAAACTGATGGCAAGGTTTATGTTACTAGGCAAGTGCGTTCAGATACTTTGTTTATACAATCTGCCTTTGGGGTAGAAAATCCACAATTGACCCGTAGTTTTGCTATGGGCGGTACCGCAACTAATAAATTGATTCCACATAATGTTGATCCTGTGGTGGCTGGGTTCCGTTCTCAAGAATTTACCATTCGGGTTACTAAAGCTTAATAATAAAGGAGATAACCTATTATGGCTAATAAACACTATGCTATGGTCATTGACCTTAACACTTGCGTAGGTTGTAATGCGTGTATGGCGGCTTGCGCAATTGAAAACCAAACGCCGGTTTGGAAAAATGAATGGCGCACCTATGTTCACGATACAGAAATTGGTGATCGGGATGACCAAGTGCGACGACGGTTTTTCCCGCGTTTATGCAATCATTGTGATAATCCAGCTTGTATGACAGTTTGCCCCACGGGAGCTACCCATAAATTGGATAATGGCATTGTATTAGTCAATGACGAACGTTGTATGGGATGTCGTGCTTGTGCGATGGCCTGTCCCTATGATGCCCGTTATGACGTTACCTATGCCGATATTGAGGAAGGTACGAACTTTTACGGTTCATTGCAACGTAAACATCCCAGCGTTGATAAATGCTCTTTCTGCGCTCATTTGGTGGCAAAAGGTGAAAAACCTGCTTGTGTTAAAACCTGTGTCGGTTCAGCACGTTTATTTGGCGATCTTAACAATCCTAATGATGAAGTAGCAAAAATAGTCGCCAGTGGCGTGGCTAAATCCTTGTTACCGCATGTAGGTACTCGTGGTAATGTTTACTACATCAGCGATTTAGAGAGGACCTCATAATGGAAGACATGTTTTATCAACCACAAATAATTTGGACTTGGTGGATTGCAACTTACCTCTTTCTTGGGGGATTGGGTGCGGCAGCGGTTATTATTAGCTGTGCTTCCAATATTTATATTAAAGAGCATAAAGAACTAGTTTTATGGGGCAATTTGTCAGCATTTGCAATGTTGTCAATCGGGTCATTGGTTTTGTTTATCCACTTGCTTGACCATATTGCGGTTATTCACGTATTGAATCCACTTGGATTATTGACATCTCCCGAATCTTGGATTATGTGGGGAACGCAATTTATTTTATGGATGATGATTTCTAGTATGATATATACTTTACCTTATATGCAGGAATCCACTTTTTGGAGAAAAATTCCTATTATTGGTATGATTTTAGGCAAGTTTGGCTGGTTAGGCAGACTTTCTTTGAAATTCCATAAATTAATCGGTTGGTTAGCTATTATCACTGCGGCGGGAACGGTGCTTTATACTGGTTTATTACTGCAATCATTTCCCAGTGTAGCTTTATGGAATAATCCAAGTGTGCCATTATTATTCACTGCCTCGGCTTTTTCAACCGCACTGGCTTTCTTGTTGATAGTACTTTATGTATTTATTAATCGGGAAGAAGATCATGCTTTACGTACTTTTTATGAACGTACGGATGTGATTTTAATTGCGGTGGAATTGTTAATTGTGTTCTTATTTTTCCAATATACTACTTATGGTCAGGAATCAGCCCGGGCTTCAGCAGCAATATTATGGGATGATATGGGTTGGCTAGTTGGCTTTATTGGCTTTGGTTTAATCGTGCCGTTCTTAATTGAGTTCAGGGGCGTAACTAAAGGTTGGAATAATGCGGTGCCAATCGTTTTAGCTGCAATTATGGTTTTATGTGGTGGTTATTTACTACGCCATTATTTTCTATTAGCAGGTGTTTACGAACGTCCTTATCCAGCGGTGAATATTATTCATCATTCGGAAGCCGAACAGGTGAAGTTGGATGATTTAACTTTGAGTTAGTTATATTTGTTTAGAAGTTGTTTTGGAAAAACCCAATCGTTTGGATGGTTGGGTTCTAATTTACTTTACTAAGAATGCAGATTGATGTATGATATAAAACTGTTTTATTGTAATGGTTTTAGATATCCACTCTTTAAATGGCCATTAATTTTCCTAATTTTAGTTGTTGTTAGTGGTTGCACAGAATCAGAACCCACTCTAAAAGTTGAAAAAGTAGAAGTAATAGAAGTTGATTTTCCACCAGAACCAGGGAAAACTTATCCCGCTTCTCGTATCAATCGTCCTTATTTTGACGAGAAAAACCAGCTACAGTGGAACAATGATAAAAAAATCCCCGTATATGTGGAGCTTCTTCACAATTTAAGTGTCGGCATAAAGTAGTCCTACTTAATCCTCGCGTTGACTATTGTTGCTGTCCCAACAATTTATGTACAACTAAAACACTGATTGGGTTAGATAATCAGGAAAAAATGGTTTGGCAACGGAATTTAAAACGTTACGATGAGGATATCATTGGAGCTTCATCACAAACTATTGTTTTAGGTACTCTCGAAGTCATTGATCCAAAAACAGGAACTACTTTAGAACCTGTTATTGGAGGTTCTACAAAAAGAAAATGGCCAAAATATAGTTTTCGTAGTTTAAATAACCCAACTGTCTTTAGGAAAAAAACGAGATATTTTGTGTTATTTAAAGCAAAATATTCCTTATTTTCTACTCAAGGCGGTTTATATTTATTTAATCCCAAACAGGAGGTGAAAAAACTCATTAGAAAAGGAAAACGACGTTTCATTAGACACCTTAATGTAAGAAATATGGCTCTATCAGAGGATGAAAGATTCGTTTTCTTAGCCCAATTGTGGGAAACACGTGGTCCTTACCATATTGAGTTTGCTATATTTGATTTAGAAAAAAAGCAAACTGTTTTTAAAGAACGTCTTGAAAATAATTGTCGTGGTTATTTTCCAATTATTATGGTTGGAAGAAATGGTCATGTGACCATATCTTATGGCTGTAAACGTAAACACGTTATTGTGCATTACGTTATTTCATTCTAATATATTGTGGAGATAAATAATGTTAAAAAATATTTTTGAAAAACGATTGTTTGGGTTAAGGGTACTAAAGCTGGAAATGATATGGTACTTACTGGAGGTAAGTTGAAGTCGGAAGTGGGTGGTACGCGGTATTTGCAAACATCTCGGGACTGGATTAGCTCGTAGGTTGGAATAAGCTTGCGAACTCCAACAAATAGATTTAATATTCAACTTTGAAAATTAATAAAAGCTCGCATTCTTTTGAGTGTTGAGCTTTTTTTATTTGTGGGATTATTGACATATCCCGAATCTTGGATTATGTATAGAACTCAATTTTCATACTTTACGTACTTTTTATGAACGCACTGATGTGATTTTAATTGTAGTTGAATTGTTAATTGTCTTCTTATTTTTCCAATATACCACTTATGGTCAAGAATTGGCTCGGGATTCAGCGACAATATTGTGGAATGATATGGGTTGGCTAGTTGGCTTTATTGGCTTTGGTTTAATTGTACCGTTCTTAATTGAGTTCAGGGGCGTAACTAAAGGTTGGAATAATGCGGTACCAATCGTTCGTTTGGATGGTTTGGGTTGTTTAAGATTATTTTGATTAGATGTCCTTTTTAATTAATTAATTATTTATTATAATAGTTAAGCTGTAAAATCTCTAAACTAAGGAATAAGGATTTTATAATATCCTAAACTAATTTCCGATAGAACATCAGTTATTCCCACATATTACAAGAGCTTGCAAAGAAGCCATTTTCAAAACGGTTGATATAGCCAATAATTTAATAGGTCAAACTTCAACTTCTAAAAGACTTAAAGTTTTCAGTTCTATCCTTGATAAAACCTTTGAAACTGAACGCAAATACGCTGATGATTTTAAACAAAATAGAAAATTAAATTTGATGATTTTTTGCCTAAATGGAATTATGTTGCTATTTCTACATAACCAAAAGTTTAGGATATTATAAAATCCTCATTCCTTAATTATGGTAAATAATTACCTTTTTTTGTATATTCTTTTTTATTTGTTATGGTAATCAGTTATAATTATTTTTTATTTACTTTAAAATTAAGTTTTTCACCGCAATTAACAATAAAGAATAATTTTTAATCTAAGGAGTTTTTTATATGTCTTCACCTGATTCAAGTGAAATTACCTTTAATGAACCATTTTATCGTAGAACCATACGCAAGTTACGAAGTATGCCCAATTTTATGTTTGTAACTACATTATCGGTTCTGGTCGGAGTTGGAGCTGGATTTGGAGCTCTTTTGACTGAATGGTTAGTTGAAGAAATTTGGCACATCTTTTTTGAAGAAAAATTATGGGGATTATTAGATGGATTGGGTA
This sequence comes from Thiomargarita sp., assembly GCA_023144675.1. GTDB lineage: Bacteria > Pseudomonadota > Gammaproteobacteria > Beggiatoales > Beggiatoaceae > JAGLFE01. The sequence continues at coordinate 7,429 of JAGLFE010000480.1, forward strand.
TGTTTCATTTAATGATTATTCCAGCTATTGGAGCATTGATATTTGCACCGATTATTATTATATTTTCACGTGAATCTAAAGGGCATGGAGTTTCGGAAGTTCTTGAAGCCGTTTCAGTTCAAGGTGGACGTATTCGACCTCGAGTTGGGGTGATTAAATCAATAACTTCAGCTTTATGTATCGGAACTGGTGGTTCTGTTGGTTTAGAAGGTCCTATTGCACAAATTGGTGCGGCGATTGGTTCGACGGTGGGACAATTTTTTACTTTAAATGAGGATAGAATAAGATTATTACTTGCTTGTGGTGCTGGGGCAGGGATTGCGGCAACTTTTCATGCACCAATTACAGGTACTATTTTCGCTTTAGAAATTATTTTAGGACATTTGGAAGCAAAATTTTTCAGTGCCATCGTTATTTCTGCTGTGATTGCAGATACTATCGCCCAGTTATATAAAGGTCCAGTTATTTCACCTCCCGCATTTTATAATCTGGTCAGTAATTGGGAATTATTATTATATGCTTTATTAGGCGTATTAGCTGCTGTTAGTGCTTTGGGATTTACTAAATTACTTCATACTATGGAAGATATTTGGCGCAAGATACCTGTATCCGAATATTTTAAACCAGCATTAGGTGCATTGGTATTAGGCGCAATTGGAATGGCTTTCGTGTTTTTACAAGATGATGGAATTCCTCGTTTTTATGGCATTGGTTATACCAGTATTTCTGATGCTTTAAATGGTTCTTTCACCTTGGGATTAGTAATTACTTTATTTTTAATTAAGATAGTTACGACCAGTATAACTTTAGGTTCAGGTGGTTCTGGCGGAACATTTACTCCAACCTTATTTATGGGGGCTATGTTAGGCTGTTCATTCGGATTAATTGTACATGGATTCTTTCCTGATAGCACAGCACCCGCAGGAGCTTATGCTTTAGCTGGAATGGCTGCCTTTTTTGGCGGAGCGGCTCATGCACCGATTACTGGTATTTTAGTTGCTTTTGAATTAACCCATAATTACCAAATGATTCTACCCATCATGTTGACAACTGTGGTCAGTACTTTAGTGGCACAAAGTTTAAATCCAAGTTCTATGTACACTGCTAAATTAGTTAGCCAAGGTATTAAAATTAGAAGGGGCGCACCAGGGCAAGAATTATACGTTATGGATGCTATTACTGTAGAAGAAGCTATGACCAAAAAATTTGAACCAGTGCTTTTAACTATGCCGCTATTTCATTTAATGGAAAAATTTGATCAGTCGCACCGTCATGGCTTTCCAGTAATGGATGCAAAGAATGAATTGGTTGGCGTAGTAAGTATAAGTGATTTAGATAGTGCAATTGCAGAAGGTAGTTTATCTAGGCGTACGATTGCAGATATTGTAACTACGGATATATTAGTATCTTATCCCTCTGAACCGATGGGAGCGGCGTTGCAACGTTTATCGGTACGAGATATTAGTGGATTACCTGTTGTCGAAAAAGAAGGTTCACGTAAATTGGTTGGTATTGTATTGCGTTCCGATATTATTCGTGCTTATAATACCGCATTGACTAAACATAATAAAAATAAGCCAACTTAGTACGATTATGCGCTTCGCAAACTTAGCACCTCCTACGATTCTAAATTATTTAAATTAAGAAATAGGTAAGATGTAGGATGCTGTTGAGGAAC
>JAGLFE010000481.1 GCA_023144675.1 Thiomargarita sp.
AAGAATTGGATTACAAGCAAACGCTAACAAGCCATTGAAGCTCGTAGGTTGAAGTGAACTGGTGAACTCCAACTTGCCCCCTAGCGTCAAATTGAACAAGAAGCAAATAATGAAATATTGGAGAGTTAACTATGACATCATTATCAATAGAAGATACCAAAATCAAACAAATACTTAAAATTGCATTTATTGAAGTGCTAGAAGAAAAACATGATGCGTTAGTAAATGCACTTGGGTAAGCTTTAGAAGATATTGCTCTTTTAAAGGCTATAAAAGAAGGAGAATTTTCTGAAATTGTATCAAGGGACGAAATATTTAAGTTGCTTGAGGTATGAATGATGGAACTTGAGTTTAGAAAATCATTTACAAAAGATTTGAAAAGACGTTGTAATATTAAAAAGATTAAAACTTATCATTGAACAACTTGAAACAAAAGAAGAAATTCCAAATATAATTATGCAAACAATCAATTATTCCATTGTAGAAAAGCAATTGCAATCTTTCATAATGCAAGTTAGAAATAACCATGAACCATTATGTATTGAATCATCTACTAAAGACAAAGCTATTTTATTAGCAGAAGAAGACTACAATAGTTTAATAGAAACGCTGTATTTACTAAATAATCCTGTTAATGCAGAAAAACTAATGCAAGCAGCACAACGACGACCTGAACAAGCAGTTTCTTGGAAACAAGCTAAAGCTGATTTAGGATTTGATTGATCCTCAAGCATTAGATGATTTGAAATGGTGGATTAAACACGATAAACGTGTTGCCTTTAAAATTATTGAACTAATATAAACACTACCAAAAGACCCCTTTACAGGCAAAGGTAAACCAGAAGCATTGCGTTTTAACCTTTCTGGTTTTTGGTCACGTCGTTTAACGCAAGAACATCGTTTAGTTTATGAAGTAACTAATGGAACTATTCGTATTATTAGTTGTCGCTATCATTATAAAATGAAGAGCTAACAAGCTCGTAGGTTAGATTGAACTCGCAAACTCCAACAACTAAATAAATAATGAAATATTGGAAAGCTAATTTTCTCCAAATGGAACTTATCATTTATGGAAATAACTGAAAAAATTTACCAACATATAAAAGTTATGCCAGTAGAAATGGCTAATCAAGTCATGGATTTTATTCAATTTTTAGAACTGAAGAATCAGAATTTATTGTCAAAAGACATTGAAGAAACATTATATATTTTAAATAATCCTCTTTTAATGCGACAAATTGAAAAATCACAAGAAACTTATAAAAATGGTACTGGTCATGTTGTTGATATAATAGAGTAATTAATATGCGTTCAATTAGTTTTGAAGGAGATACTTGGCAGGATTACGAAGCATTACGTAATAAAAATAAGAAACAACATCAAGCTTTATGTCGTATTCTTAAAGAAATGCAACGAAGTGATCCGACTCAAGATATAGGCGAACCCGAACTTTTACGCTATTCACTTTCAGGATTATGGTTACGTCGTATATCAAAAAAAGATCGTCTTATTTATCGCTTTGATGATGAACGTATCTACGTTTTTGCTATTGAAGGACACTATGAAAGTTAACCCATGTAGATTGGAATGAACTGAAGGTTTGAAGAAAAAAGGATAAAATAATGAAAACAATACAAATGGTTTCTCACGCTGATGAAAAAGGTATGTTGCATATACCCGTTCCGAATGAAATGCAGGGTCAAGATATTAAGCGTAATGTATAGTCTAAAATTTGATGAAGACGCTGCAAAAGCCTACGAAAATGCAGATAAAAATTTAATTAAACATCTAAACCGTTGATAGAATAAACCAAGGTCAAATTCGCCCAAGCCAGAGAATCGGATGCAAATCTGGTTTGGGTAAATAATGAGCTTTGAACAAGATTAAACGTATATAAATATTTCGTAATTATCAGAATATGAATAATTTAAACAATCATCGAACTAAAATTAAGCAATTTAAACGCTGGGTTATAAAAATAGGCAGTGCTTTACTTACCAATGATGGTCAAGGACTTGATAAAACTGCAATTAAAAATTGGGTTACACAAATAGCAACTTTATGTCAACAGCATAATATTGAAGTTGTAATGGTTTCCTCTGGTGCAATTGCAGAAGGCATGACCCGTTTAAATTGGAAGCAACGTCCAACTGCCTTGCATCAATTACAAGCGGCGGCGGCAGTTGGACAAATGGGTATGGTACAAGTTTATGAATCTTTTTTTCAACAACATGGTATGCAAACTGCCCAAATTTTATTAACCCATGATGATTTAACTAATCGGCAACGATATTTAAATGCTCGTAGCACTTTACGGACTTTAATTAATTTAGGCGTAATTCCGATTATCAATGAGAATGATACCGTAACAACTGAAGAGATTCATTTTGGAGATAATGATACATTGGGCAGTTTGGTAGCAAATTTAATTGAAGCTGATTTATTAGTTATTTTAACTGATCAACAGGGTTTATATGAAAGCGATCCACGAGTTAATCCCGAAGCTAATTTAATTCAAGCAGGTTACGCTGGCGATCCCAATTTTTTTACCATGGCAAGTAGCACTGGAGGAAAATTAGGACGAGGTGGTATGTTGACAAAATTAAATGCAGCAAAATTAGCCGCTCGTTCAGGCACAACCACGCTTATTGCCCCTGGTTACGTACCTAATGTATTAACTGAAATTTTTACAGGAAAAAATATTGGCACACTATTATTACCAAAACAAGCTCAACTTGTAGCACGTAAACAATGGTTAGCTTCTCATTTAAAAACAAAAGGACAATTATATTTAGATAATGGTGCAGTTGAAGCTTTGCTTTATAATGGTAAAAGTTTGTTAGCTATTGGAGTTACACAAATAATAGGTACATTTAAACGCGGCGAAGTAGTAGCGTGTTTTGATTCACAACAGCAAGAAATTGCCCGTGGTTTAATAAACTACAGTGCCGAGGAAACGCAAAAAATTTTAGGCTATGCAAGTAATCAAATTGAACAAATTTTAGGTTATATTGATGAACAAGAACTTATTCATAGAGATAATTTAGTATTATTGTGATATTTAGTGGTTAAATTGCAGTCAATATCGTGGACAATATTTAATTGGAAAATTTGGAAGTTAATGGGGAAATAAATTATGTTGATGAGTTGAACTTTTTGATTCGGAAAAACCGCATCATGTTTTTTTAAAACCCTCGAATACAGAGTGTCGATGCTATGTTTAATAGTTACGTCTTTTTACAGTAAATATTAAGGCATCTTCTCGTAAATTATAACTATTTCGATAATAATTTTTTCTGATACCAACTTGATTAAAACCTAATTTTTTATATAAATTAATCGCAATTTTATTACTTGCTCGAACTTCCAAAAAAATAGTTTGGATTAAATTTATTTCAGCTAAATCAAGCAAATAATTTAATACTTTTTCTCCATAACCATTACCTTGTTGCGTTGGGGAAACACATATATTCAAAATATTCGCTTCATCCAGCACTATAGACATAAGTGCGTAAGCAACTAAATATTCTCCTTTTTCAAGTACTTTAGCAATATATTTAGCATTTAAACAATCTGTAAATACTTGCTTATTCCAAGGAAAAGTATAAATTTGAGTTTCAATCGCAACAATTTTATCCAAATCAGAAATTTGCATGGAACGTATTGCAAGCATTTATTTTAATGGTTAGTTATTCATCATAATGCGCAACTTTAGGCATGGCAACCTGCTTACTTAAACTAGCTCTAATTTTGCGTAATTCTTTATTATGAGGATGCAATTCAATTTGCTGACAAAGATGATCAATAGCATCATACCAAATACCTGCTTCGGCATAAATTTTATAATGTAATTCTTTTGGTGTCTGATTCAGTTGTTTGATTAATATTGGCGAAGCATCCATATATTTTATCGTGCCACTGGCTAATAAATCCCCAGAACGTTGTTCAATATCAGGCACAATAGTGATAAACCATTCATATTCCCGATTTGATTGTAAAGAAATATCAAAATCCGCCAAATTTAGGTGATTTATTCCAGCAGAATGTACGGTTTTATTTATTGGTATGCCTAAAGTCAAAGCTGCAACAGGTTCTCTTTTTCTTATTTCATTAAGTGTAAATTCCATTTGCCAATCCCAATCTGAAGATAAATACCAATAAAGAGTCGGCTGTTGAGAAACAGTAAAACCTATATCTTGTGGAGCCATAGGTGCAATTAAATTTGGTAACGCTAATTCTTCGGTTTGTTCTTCGTATTGAATTTCTGTT
>JAGLFE010000482.1 GCA_023144675.1 Thiomargarita sp.
GATAACATTCCCGGGAGCATTTATTAAACACTTCCCTCCTAGCAGGGGGAATTGAGGGGGGTAGTCTATTACCCAATTATAGAATTCGAGGGTAGTGAGCTATTAACTTTAGTTTAATCACCCAAGCGTATTATTCTATCGTATCGACACCAATTAAAGCCACGCCAGCACTATCATTGGAGCTTAATTGCACGCTATATACACCAGGTTCTAAATCCATTAATATTCCAGCATCATTATTATTACGATCAGGTAATTGTAAATTAGAAGCTAATGTTGTTACGGCAATAGCATTGCTATCGTCTTCCCACTCATCATTGGTAAGTATTACTTCCCAACTACCGCCATTAAGTTTAAATAAAGTAAGTGCTGGATCAACAGTGTCATCTACCGCAATTCCTCGAATCATCATTTGTTGAGAATTATTACCGCTAATAGCAAATCCAGCAAAAATATCATTAACTCCACCGCTGATATAAGCACGAGTACTAATATTAATCAGTTTAGGATTATCTGATTCAGTATGAGTTACATCAACTCCAATAAGGGCTAAACCTGAATTGGTTACAGAACTAAGTTGCGCACTATAGATACCAGGTTCCAAATCTATTAATAAACCAGCGTCATTGCCATTACGGTCAGGTAATTGTAAATTAGCTTTTAAACCACTAAACATATCAGCATTGCTAGCATCTTCCCATTCATCATTTTCGGCTATAAAATCCCAATTGCTACCGTTGCGTTTCAATAAAGTAATAGCGGGGTCAACATTTTCTGCTACAGCAATTCCACGAATTATAACTTGTTGTGTGCCACTACCGCTAATAATAAAACCAGTAAAAGCGTCATTAGCTCCACCACTAATATTAGCGCGAGTACTAATGTTAGTAAGATAAGCGTTACTAATAGTGGTATCAATATTTTCATTGCCATTATTAGGGTCAAGTCCCATCATTATTTCATCGCCATCGCTCACACCATCGTTGTCAAAATCCTCATCATAATCGCTAATTCCATTATCGTCGCTATCAACAACTAAAGGGTTGGTTTGGGTAATATTAATTTCATCACTATTACTTAAACCATCACTATCAGTATCTTCATCTCCATCAATAATACCGTTATCATCACTATCACTATTATTGGGATCGAGGTTAAGAATAATTTCAATATCATCATTCAAGCCATCGTTATCGCTATCAATATTTCCATCATTATCTTCGTTATCAATAATTTCTAAGATAGCAGTATTTTGACTACCAATAATTGCCCCAATAGGAGCTTCAAGCGTAAAAATAATAGTTTCATTGTCGCCAGGTTCAAATTTTCTATCATCAACAATGCTAATAACTAAAGTTTGCGTAGTTTCTCCAACCGCAAAGTCAATAGTTTTGGGGAAAGCTAGATTGATATAATCAATACCATCATCGCCATCACCGCTTGCCGTACCACCCGTAATCTGAACTTGCACACTAGAAGTAGAATCAATAAAGCCAGTACGAGTTAAATTAATAATTTCACTAATAGCTACGTCTTCAGTAACGGAATATGTAGATTGGGAAAACACAATTTCGGGCATACAATCTGAACTTTTAACCGTATTGCTAATACCAGGAGTAGCGCATCGAACGGCAAAATCATTACTATTATTATTACTGTCTTCGCCATCATTAATACGGGATAAACCTTTCTGTTCATCACCAATAGCAATAGGGTCTTTAGTCGCATTAATGGTTTCGGTATAAATATCTCTATGGCTGGATAAAGTACCACCATAAGTTAGGGCATCAACCACGGCATTATTTGTAATCTGCACCAATATAATTGCTTCAATATCGTCCTGAATAAAGTCGCTGTCTGGTGTTATAACTAAATCGCAATTAGCAACGTTACTATTATTACCACAAATTACATAATAATTTTCTGGCTCAAGTATTCCAGTTAAATTATTAATACTTTTATTAATCCTAGTACCATTGGCATCAATTAGGCGGATTTCATATAAAGCTAGGTCAATTTTATTAGTACTTTTATTATATAATTCAATAAATTCGCTATTGTCTATAACACCTTGGTTATAATCAACTTCATTAATTACTACATCCGAATTAGCATAATATTGTACGCTGCTATTATTGCTAGCATTATTGCCATTACCTGCTTCATCAGTAACAGTATTAGCAGCGATATTAGCAATCACAGTACCGTGTCCAAGCATATTACTAACTTCAATATTGTAAATGGGATCGTTACTAGGAATCTCAGTTGTATCAATTGGAATTGTTGTATCTTGGGCAGATATGTCGACAATTTGGTTGACAGTTGCTGAAGTTGCCCCAGCCGTACCAGTAATAGTAATATCTTCGTTGGTAAAATCAGTGATTATTTCGTCAAAAACGGCAGTAAAATTAATGATATTGTCATCAGTCGGTTCTGTTGGTTCTATCAGTTCAATAGCCTTTTCTATTACAACATTTGAGGCAACAGTATCAATCGTATAAGTTGCTCCAATAAAACTACCATTGCTATAATTAGATGTGCCAAAACCGCCTAAAGGAATCCGAGATTGGTTAATAATGCTATCATTATCAACTAAATTAAGTCCTAATTTGCCATTGCCAAAAACATTATTAACCGTAACGGTATAATTCATGTCATCAAGCTTAGTAATGGAGTTAATATTACCTAGTACACCTTCTTCAGTCGCTAATACAAAATCGCTGATATAAACGTTTCTAACTGCTTCAGAAAAACTAATATCAAAAGCAACGCTATTATCATTAACAACAGCGGAACTACCTAAATTAATACTACTAACCACAGGCGCACTATTCACATTAATATTAAAAGTTACTATTATTGGAATAGCTCCATTTTCTCGACCATCGGCTAAGGAAAGATTAATGCTATCAGTAATAGTTTCTGAACCATCATGTTGGTAAGTAATTTTGTTGTCATCAATATCAGCTTGGGTAAAACTATCGCCTATTTTTAGCTCAATGGTTCTATTTTTCAAAATACCATGACTTGGAGTAAAAGTAATAGTATAAGTTAAGTCAGCACCAGCATCATCTGGATCACCTTCGTTAAGTTCATTGGTGGTAATAATTACTTTATCGCCTTCATTAACAATTGCGGCATTATTAGTGGCGATAACAGGTGAATCATTTTGAAAGTTAATAGAAATATTAAAAGTTCCCATTACTGGCGTTGCATCATTTTCACCACCATCAGCTAAGGAAAAATTGAAACTATCAAAACTAGAAGTATCTGAACCATCGTGTTCATAACTAATACTATTAGCGTCAATATCGGCTTGACTAAAAGTAGCATTTGGTTCTAAAATTAATTCAGCTTTTTTCAAAAAACCATAATTAGGTATGGCGATAATTGTGTAAGTTAAACCAGTGCCGTCATCATCAGGATCGCCTTCGTTGAGTTTGCTGTTATCAATAATAGCCGTTTTGCCTTCATTAATCGTAATTCCTTGATTAATGGCAATAATAGGCGAATCATTTTGAGACTTTATGGTTAAATTTACGGTAATTTCATCTGTATCTTTGCCGTCAGAAACTTGGATAACAAAACTATCAGTACCATTATAACCTGAATTAGGTGTATAACTAACATTGTTTGGTTGTACTATTGTATTACCATTGCTAAACTCTATAGCATCAAAACCAGATAATGTTCCTTTAGAAGGGGAAGTTAATATAGACCAAGTTAATACGTCCCATAAATCTCTATCCGTAACACCAATTAATTGTTGAATAGAGTTATTATTACTACCTTCATTTACAGATTCAGTAACAATGCTGCTATTAAAATAAGGTGGTTTATTATCGGCATACTTAATTGAATAATTGCTAAAAGTTGCACCATCCCATTGCGATTTTATAAAAATATTGTAATTTAAACCCGAAAAAATGCCGCAATATATATGATCAGTTCTTAATACCGTAGTATCAGTATAAGTTGGTTGCGAATCACTACAATCTCCATAGTAATCTGTACCCCGATCAGAAATAAAACTGAAAAACATAATTCCTGCATTTCTCCAGTTTTGTGGAATAGGTTCTAAATCTCTAGCAATAGAATTGATAATCTTTATTGACGAGTTAGAATTATCAACCATCATCGTTGGAAAAGTTACTTTATCATTGCTAGTTACCCAACAATTACTAAATAAGCTAGTATTGCCAGCGTAAATTCCAATTTTCTCTGATGGACAACTATTTATGGCATATAGCGGCTCTAAGATTGAAAAGCTGATAACCAAGCATCCAATACTATATTGTAATGCTCGTTTTAATAAGGTTTGATAATGGCGAAATTGATTAATTTCTGGTGGTAAAAATAGCAGTTTATTAGACGTTTTTAAATTTACCAATTTAGAATCAAAAATATCTTTGGGGACGTTCATGATTTCCTCCTGAATTAAAAGAAATATCTAAATTGAACTCATGTAGTTGAGTAATTTAGGAATTAAATATTAAATTAAAAATATGCAAAAAATAAGCCTAAAATTTAATATTTAGATAAATCTTTAATTAGAAACCACTTTATTAGTAATAATTTACCAACTAAATTTTAATACCCGGTTATAACCGCTATAATTGATGTTGCACTAGATATTGTTTAGGAATGGCTGTTAATGCTAATTCCGCTAAACGGGTGTGATGAGTTAGAAATATAATTTGGGTTTTCTGACAAAGTTCGCCTAAAATTTTCAAAGTAATCTTAGCACGTTCATCATCAAAATTAATTAAAATATCATCTAAAGTCAATGGAATTGGAGTATTTTTCTCAATATAACGTTCAATACTAGCTAAACGTAGGGCTAAATATAATTGATCGCGACTGCCATCACTCATACCCGCAGTTGGAATAGAACTATTATCAGCAGTACGTAATCCCACTAAAATTGGCTGGTCATTTTGTCCACTATAATCTATTTTTAAACCAGAAAAACTATTTAAGGTTAGCTGTTGGAATAATATACTTGCCCGTTTAATTACTGGAGCTTGATTTTGCTCACGATAGCGGTCAATTGACTTACGTAATACTGAAGCTGCTAAATGTACCCGAATGTATTGTTTACTTAAATCCTGTACTTCTGCAAGAGCTAATTGTGCTTCATCGGCTGCTTGTGCGGCTTGGTCATTACCATCCATTTGCTTTAATAAAGTACGCAATTCGCCAATATTTTGATCAATATTAGAACGTTCTTGCTCTAATTGAGTAATATTTTCAACACAATTTTGTAGTTGCACTGGTAATTCATCAATTTCAATGCTAGTAGCCGCCCGTTCTAAATCGTCTAATGACATTCCTTCCCCATCCTGCAATAATTGTTCTTCAATATCAATTAAATCTTGTTGCAATTGCTTTTTATAGGAAGAAGCCTGTTCTGCCGCTTCTAAATCAACTAAATTATCACAATGGGCTTGTTCTAATAATACTTGTAAATGAGCTTGCGATATGTGTATTTGTTGCTTAACATCAGTTAAACGTTGCTGTTCTGAATGCAAACGTTGTTGTAATTGTTCAAGCCGAATTTGATCTTTCTCGGTTTGATTTAAACGGCTGGCTAAAGTAGGAATTGCCTGTTCAATTGTATCATCAACTAAATTAGGAGCAATTTTTTGAATAATTTCACCTACTTCTTGTTTGAACAACTTAGCATCTTTTTGCATTAATTTTACTCGGCGGCTCAAACCACTGATTTTATCAACTTTATTAAATATCTGATCTAAATCATTCAATATATTACGGGCAGTTTCTGGCGGCGTATCGGCAGTTAATTTCAAAGGAATAAGTGCCTTTTCCCAATTTTTTTGCCATTGTTGTAAAGATTGTTTATTTTTTTGTTGCGCTATCTCAACCTGTTGCTGCTCTTTTGTTAAATTATCAATTTCTAATTGTAAATTTTCACCTTGTCTTTGTAATTGAGAAATACTATCTGCACAATGATTGCCTTGATCAATTAAATCAGGTAAACGGGTTAATATTTGCCCTTGAATAAAAGTTTGTAAAGGAGTTAAAGCTTGAGTAATTTCTTGACAAAGAGCTGAAATTAAATGTTTTTGCTCTTGCAATTGTTGATAACGCGTTCTTAATAGAGTAATTTGTTGACGTAAATTTAAAGCTTCATTTAACCAATCCCGCATTTCAGTTGGTGTCCAAGGCTTAATATTAGTGGTTTTCCAACTATCCTCCCATTCTTTCTGCAAATTAGCTAATAAAGCTTCAACGGTATGCCATTTTTTAGTTTGTTGTTCTTGTTCAGTTTTAGCACTTTTTTGTTCAGCCAACAACATACTATATTCAGCTACTCGCTTCGCTTCTCGGCGTAAACGGTCGGATAATTCATCGCTATAGAGCATGGTTTCTTCAAAAACATCAAAGATTTTATCATCATTTATATCTTCTTTAGTTTGAGTATTGATGCTATCAAAAGGGTAAGTATGGGAATTATCTATATCAAATAAAGATAAATTACGATTAGACTTTTCTTTTGTAAAATTAATTAATTTGAATTTTTTTATTTTTTGCCAATGTTGTTCACGAGTTTGCCTAGCTTGAATTAAAGTTTCTTCAGTAGGAATTTCCCCAACCCAAGATAGCGCATTAATTTTTTGAGTAGTATTTTCATTGCGTTGTCGTGCTTCTAAAAGCCGCTCTTTTATTCGTTTCTGATCATTTTCTATTTCAGCAAAACGTTGATAGAAATAATCAATTCGCTCCATTTTAGGTAAAGGAATTGTTTCCAAGGTTTCTAAATCACTACTCCAACCAATTTGCTTTAAACTAATTTCTATGTTTTCCCTCAACATATTTACTTCTTGACTATTTTTTCCATAAGTTTCCTCCAATTGTGTATATTTACAAGCCCGTACTAGAGCTACCTGCAATAAGGTTAAATCAGGTCTTTTAGCCAAAGAATTTAAAGTTTGTTGACGTTCAACTAATTGATTTTTTAATTCGGATAATCTATTTTCAATACTTGCTTGCTTTTCATGTAAACTAGGTGCTTTTACTGCTAATTTTTTTAGATATTCACGTTGGGATTTACTAATAACTAATTCAGAAGCAACAGCAGCTAAATTAATATTAGGATAAATATGTCGCAACAAAGAACTGGCTTCATTTTCCACCGTTCGCATTTCTGTACGTACCCCAGGTAAATCCCGAGCGGCTTTTTGATAACTACCCAATCGTTCCCGCAAATCATCTATAATTGCTTTTTGTTCGATTAAATTATGGGAAATTTCAATAGCATCAATTTGTTGTTGCAAATAAGCGGTATCTTGCTGTGTTTGCTGTTCTTGAGCAGTTGCAGTCCGTAAGGCAATTTTGGTTTGAATATGTTCAGTGGCGGCATTATCGGCTAATAAAATTATTGAGGCTAAACTAGATAATTCAATTGTCAATTCTTGGCGTTTTTTAAGGCGGGGACGTGTTCTTTGAATCCGTTCTAAACGATGTTGTTCAGCTCGAAGTTTTTGTAATTGTTCGGTTAATTGAGAATGGCGTTGTTGCACTTCATCTAATTTTTTAGCTTGTTCAGTCCATTTTTCAGCAGATAATGAAGTTTCTAAAATACGTTTACAAGCTTCTTTATAATCTCGAATTTTTTTATTTAATACTGGACGACTACCTCTAGCTTTAAAAATTTCATTTTTTTCATGATCTAAAGCGGTTAATACCTCATGTACTTTTAATGCTCCAGTTCCTGCTTCAAATAAACTTTCACCAACATCGCCACCAGAATCAAGTAAATCTTCTCCTCCTTGGCGTAAACTTGCATGATCAAAACAGGATAAAGCGGTGAATTGTGATAGATTCATGTTGCCTAATAAGGCTTGTAAATGTTCTTCATTTAAAGGCTGATTATGTTCGTCTAATAAGGTATTTTTACGACCTTTGCGCCTAAAGCAATTCAGTTCGTTGCCAGTATTATCCAGCAATTTTGCTCCAATTCTCAATTTGTCATTAGCATGAAGATAGGCATCTGTAGTTCGTTCTGGAATCCCGAAAAATAGGTGAATTAAAGCTCGGCGCAAGGTACTTTTACCCGCTTCATTCATTCCATAAAGTAGATGAAAACCTGGTGCGCCTGTAGAAAAATCTAAGGTTTTATCAGAAAATGAACCAAATGCAATTAAATTTAGTTGTAAAATATTCATAAAGATTATATAAAATTTATGGTAGTCCTAAAATAGGTAGT
>JAGLFE010000483.1 GCA_023144675.1 Thiomargarita sp.
TCGAGGGTAGTGAGCAATTACCTTATTTCTTAACTGAACTTCCATGCCCAAACGGTCGAGGTTGCGTATAACGTTCAATCAAAGGAATGGTTGCATTCATTAACAATATAGCATACATCATACCTTCTGGAAATCCGCCAAATACTCGAATTAAAATCACAATTAAACCAATACCAATACCAAATATCCAAGTTCCTTTTGGCGTTAATGGTGAAGTAACTGGATCGGTCGCCATAAAAAAAGTGCCAAATAATAATCCACCAGAAAATATAGTAAATATCGGGCTTGGATAATGGCTGGAGTTAATCATAAATAATAAGCCAGTAAAAATAACCACCGTGGTTAAAATAGCCACTGGAATTCGCCAATCAATGCTTTTTCTGAGTAATAAATATAAACCACCTAAGATAATCAATATTGCACAGGTTTCACCAAAAGAACCGCTAGTTCGTCCTAATAATAAGTCAAATACCGAAGTGCTTTGTTGCTCAAATTTCATTAAACCTAAAGGCGTGGCAGTAGTAATGCTATCAACATTTGACTGCATAAAAGGTAAAGCAAATAAACTATCATGGAATTGGAAAATACTACCTTCAATTTGAGCAGTCCAAGTGGTCATAGCACTGGGAAAATTAGCCAATAAAAAAGCTCTGCCCAGTAAAGCGGGATTAAATAAGTTATTACCTAAACCGCCCCATATAGTTTTGCCTAAACCAATGCCAATCATGCTACCAATAAATGCCATCCATAAAGGTAAATTTGGTGGCAAAGTTAGTCCTAATAATAGCCCAGTTAAAATCGCACTGCCATCTTGTAAAGAAGATATTCGTTTATTAGCTGGAGTAAAAATCCATTCGGTTAATACTGCTCCAGCAATACTTGCCATTATAATCAGTAACACGCTTAATCCAAAAAACCAAATTGATGCGAGTGTGATTGGTATTAATACATAAATTACGTCCAGCATTGCTTTGGGCGTAGTTAAACCTTGTTGTAAAAAAGGAGCAGCTTGAACGATTAATTTAGGGTCTTTTGATGTTGTCATACTTAATTTTTTTTGCTTATAGTTGTGAATCGTATAATCTTTAGTGATTATAACAAAATCAGTATAACAATACTCAGTAACTTTTCAATATTTTTCCCACTTCGTAAAACTTGTTTGATATCTAGTTTAGGTAGTCCTGCACAAAGTAGTATTGTATAATATATAATTATTTGGTAGTCCTAAAATAGGTAGTGCTAAACCTGTTAGGTCTTTGAGACCTGACAGGTTTTTTGAGACCATCACTACCTATTTTAGGACTACCAATTATTTTTATAATTCTAATTTAACCTGATTTTTATACAACACTACTTTGTGTAGAACTACCCAAAATTTTAAACTTCTTTTGGTTCCAAATCCAATTTATCTTGCAATGCAGTTAAAGTTTCTGCATTACTTAACACCACGATATTGGCATATTTTTCCTGCAAATAGGTGGTTGCAACTCGTTGTAAATCACCTATTGTTACTTGCAAAATTTGTTGTCGAAATGCGCTTCGTTTTTCAGGAGTACGTCCATGTAAGTTACTAAAAAAACTACCTACCGCCTCGCCAGCAGGGGAACCTGGACGATCAATTCGACTCATTATAGTTAAAATAGCTTCTTCTAAAGCGCGAGGTTCGTGTTTAGTTTCTTGCAACCAAGTTAAAACCTGCTCAAAATCAGCTAAAGTTTCTAGCAACCGAGGGTCGCGGTGGGAATAAAAACTGAAAGCAGTTGTATCGCTATTATAACTTGCACCTCCACCATAAGCACCACCTTTTTCACGAATTGCACCATGTAAATAACCATTTTGCAAAAACGTACCTAAAATTCTTAATGCCGCCGAATCGGGATGATTAATAGGCACAGTTGGATAAGCTTTAGCACAGAAATTAATTTGCGTGTGAATACGCCAAGCTTGTTTTACTTGATTATTAACCGTATTTGCTTTAAATAAAGTTATATTTTCTTGATTAAATGGATATTGCCAATTTAATTTAGTAAAAGTGTTTCTAATTGATTCCTGTTGTTGTTCTTCACTAATAACAAGTAATTGGCGGGGAGCTTGGAGTAATAAATCACGAATTCGTTCCAATTTTTTGGCAAACTCTTTAAGAACGGTTGCATCTTGCAAACTATCATCTAGTGATTTTAATAACTTTACTCCCATTAAACCGCTCCAACGATATTGTAAATAACCCACTTGATTTAGACCACTATTGCAAGCGTTCATCGCAAATTGTTGCCCACGACTAGCAATATTACTATCAATTCCAGTGCAAATTTCGGAAATTAATTCCCGCAAACGAGTTAATTCATCAAAACGTACTTTCTCCAAGGTTTCTTGTAATATTTTAGCCAATATTTTTTGATTACGTACTAAAGATTTTCCTGATAAAGCAAAAAATCCTTTGGCGATTTGTCTATCATCAATACTTCCTCGTAGTGAAATATGAGCATAAATTCCACCAGTTACTGCCGATTCTTCAGCAGCTACTGCTTGGTAATCCTTATCAGCTCTACCAACTTCAGTCATGCAATTGCAAAATAAAGGTAAAATATCCATCAAATCTGGCTCTAAAAGAGGTAAATCTATAATAAGTTTTTGATAAACTATACCATTAGTTCCACATGCGAACCAAGTTGCAGGTAAATTTTGAATCGCTTGCTGAGTGCTTTTTGGTATTTTAATTTCTTTTGGAATATCTTCCAATCCAACTTTGGGTAATAACTCTGGATCATCTGGTTGTTGTTGCCGTAATGTTAACGCCGTTGCTTGCTCAATTATTTTTGCTTGCTCAACTGAAGTTATTTTGGCTTTTAAATTTGCCAATTTTGTAGTTTCTAAAGCAGTTTCTTCAGCCGCTAACTTGGTATCTGGAGCCATGATAACTCGAACTTGATGCTGATTATTTAATAATAACTTTCGAGTTAAATTAGGAATAAACTTGGGATTTTGAATATCTTTTCTTAACGTGGCTAATATTAAATCAAGGTCTAAAAAGTCAACTGGATCACCGCCATGAATAATGGGAGTAAGAATATTAACAACTAAGCGTAAACCATAGGGAAAACTACCGCCTGTGATTTCCCGTTGATATAATTCAATTTGGTGCAAGACTGATTCAACTACTTCTATGGGAACTCCTTCTTCAGCTACTTGGTTCAATACTTTAAAAATAAGTGCTTCTACTTCATCAGCCTGTTCGGGATTAGAACCTTCCAAACCACAAGTAAAACTACTTTCTTTGGTACTTTCATCAAAACCCGACAAGCAAGAAGGCGAAGTTCCCAAAGAAGTGGTTTCCAAAGCATGACGCAATGGTGAAGAACTATTATCTAATAACACACCTGATAATAAATTCCCTTCAATAACTTCCCGAATATCAGTACTTTTATTTAATAACCAGGACAAAATAATATGGGTTTTATTTTTGGTTTCTTGTTTAGACTCAATGGGATAATGATGAACTATTTGTTTTACTTCTGTATATCGTTGTTCATCAGTAATTTGTAAATGTTGACAAGCCTTTTTTTGAAAATGTTGTAAAGCATATTGTTGAAATAATTGCTGATGTTCTTCTGCTGGACGATTTCCATAAGTCATAAAAATGGCATTGGAGGGGTGATAATGGTCAGCATGAAATTCTTTAAGTTGGTTATGAGTTAAATTAGGAATATCTTCTGGGTCGCCACCGCTATTATAATGATAAGTTGTGGTTGGAAATAAATGATGATGTAGAGTTTTGCGTAAACGTTGTAAAGGCGAACTTAATGAACCTTTCATTTCGTTAAATACTACCCCTTTATAGACTAATGCTGTTGTTGGGTCATCTGCTTTTTCAAATTCGACTCGACAACCTTCTTGTGCAAAATCCAGTTCATCCAAATTGGGAAAAAACACTGCATCTAAATAAACTTGCATTAAATTATTAAAATCTTTGACATTTTTACTTGCAAATGGGTAAGCCGTCCAATCATTACTAGTAAATGCGTTCATAAAAGTATTCAAAGAACGACGAATCATCATAAAAAATGGATCACGAACTGGATAACGGCGACTACCGCATAATGTTGTATGTTCTAAAATATGTGCCACACCAGTTGAATCTTGCGGTACGGTCAAAAAAGCTACTAAAAATACATTATTGTCATCGTCAGATGATAGGTGTAAATGTTGCGCTTGGGTAATATTGTGTCTATATTCTTCAAGTTTGATATTTAAATTACTTATTTCGGTTTGGCGAATTAATGTGAAATTTGGATGTGGCATATTAAGTCCTAATAATAGATTGTTAAAGCATTTGAATATTTAAAGGAGAAGTTTATTTAATATTTGGTTTGTTATATTTTTTAAGATTTTTGAATAATTATACTTTGCCAAGTTCCAAAGCTCTTTAAATTGTGGTGCTATTTAGTTGTTATCAAAAATTTTTAAGTTAGCATTTATTATTTTTTCTCTAAGTTTTTGTATTGGAGGGCATCTATTCAAAGACATTAAACAATATGTATGTCCATCATTCATGAGAGTTTTCCAATCAATATTTTTAATATGGTTATTATACTCATTTCTTTTCTCTTCTAATATTTTCGTTTTTTCCTGCGATTCAAACCATTTTATTTTTTCTTTTATAAACCATTCTCTTTTTTCTTTTCGATAATTGCTTATTACTTTACCCATAATTATTTTAGCAACACAATCATACATGATATGTCCATTTAGATACCAATAAGTGTCCTCTTCTGTTATCTTTAATTCTGATAGATAATTATCTATTTGGCTCAAATCAATATCAGTGTTATTTTTATTTATTTCTTCTATTAAATTACAAATACTCTTTTTTAACTGTTTAATTATTACACCAGTCAAATCATTAATAGTCGTAATTTTATCGGATTGAATACAAAAAATAGCTTTTAACTTTTTTTCACCAAGGAGTGGTTCAGCGATGCCATGTTCAAATTTTCTCTTTTCAAAATACAAAATATAACGCAAGAGTTGATAAGTAGCTTTTGAATATTCTTGCATAAAATTAATGAAAGAAAAACGATTTATGTCAGCATCTGGGTAAGATGATTTTTCCACGATACGTTCTAAGGGGTAAGATGATTTTTCCACGATACGTTCTAAGGCATAAGGTGAAATTTTATAATTTTCAATTGAATAACTATAAGTATGAAAAATATAAGGATGGCTAAATAATGGTTCATTTTTGAGTAAATATTCTAAATCACTGTCAACACATAATATTAGGCTGGGACAAGCATTTTTTATATTATGTTCAGTTAAAACATTAGTTTTACCGCTTTTTAGTCCCCTTGAATGTGGATAAAAAATAATCTTCAATTCTGGCTTAAAAGTATCAAATATATCTTTCCAAAAATGTACATCTTCTATGCCTTCTACATAGCAGGCAACATCAAAATCCAACTGAATATTTTCGGCATTTCTATCGTCAGCATCAGGTAAATCGTTATCTAACAAAGTATTTTCGGCATTTTTATCATCAAGATTCAAACTTTTCATAAAATTATCTAGTTGTAATCTGTGCCATTTTGGTTATTTTATCTTGCCATCCTTTACTAAAAACACCGGCTGCGTGTGTTACAATAATAAGTTGACAATTTTCGTTAAGACTTTGAATCATATCTATTAACTGATGTTGCCAAGCAAGATGTAAAGAAACTTCCGGTTCATCCATTAAAATTATACTGGGTTGATTTTTTTGGTGTAATACATTTAATAAGATAACTAATATTTGCTTTTCACCAGAAGAGAGTTGGTAAATAGAAAGTGCTTTATCCAGGTGATTTCTGAAGATGATGGAATTATTTTTATCAATATCTAATTGTTTTTTTGAGTCAGAAAATAAAGCATTTATCTGTCGAATAAATAGATTTTTATAAAAATTAATATCATCAATTTTGTTATTTTTTTCGTTTAGCAAGGTCTTCAACTCTTGGAGGTCATTAGCATCGGCACTTGTTTTAGAAGATAACTGTTTAATTTTTTCATCAAAAGAAACCGTAATTTCTGCTTCTCTATTTCGCAATGTTAGCAAGTAACTTTTCCAATCGTTGATTAAATTTCTTAAAAATAAATCAAGTTCAGTATTTGCACCATTTTTTGTGTGTTTATCCGATCTATCTAAATCTTCAATATCTGTAAGAAAAACTTCAAAGGTATTTATATAACATGAATTAATAGCATCAGAAAAAGGCTTCTTATTTTCTTCAGGAAATATATTCGACTCAATTTTGTGAATTTCTAGATTTCTTAGCCGGTCATAACCAGTATTAGACTGTATATTATCACGCAATATAGATTCAGATTTTAAATCACGAGTAGCAGAAATATATTTATTTCCATCATCAAATTTAATCTTAATGGAATCTATATTTTTAATCACAATACTATTATTTGACATTATACAATCTTTAATTGAACGCAATAATGTCGTTTTTCCACTTCCATTTTTACCAATCAAAATATTTACTTTGGGATCAAGTTGCCACTTAATGTCCAATTCCCCAAATAATTTTTTGACGGTTATTTCTTTTATGTAATTTATTGCCATAATTCTTATATTTGTTTTTTCGGAGATATTTTTGCGATTTTCGAGTAACTATTAATTACTTATAATAATTTTTCGCAATTTCTTGCGCAAGTTGATAAACCGCCATTGCATACTTTTTGCTGTGATTATAACGAGTAATTACATAATAATTTTTAAAACCTAACCAATAAGAGGTACCAATTTTAGTTTCTAAATCAAATAATAAGCATTTCATATCATCAGGTTTATTAGCAGAATAGAGTATTTTTTTTCTTTTAAGTTCTCCAATAGAATATTTTGGCTTAAATTCTAAGGATTCTAAATCTATATTCGGATATATATCAGCGGGTTCAATAACAGCTTCTCCAGTTTGCCAACCAAATTCCTTAAAATAATTAGCTACGCTACCAATGGCATCTTTATTATTAGTCCAAATATTACGTTTGCCATCACCATCAAAATCAATTGCATAACGACGGAAACTACTCGGCATAAATTGACCGATGCCCATTGCACCTGCATAAGAACCTTTTTGTAACAACGGATCTAATTTTTCTTCGGAAGTTAGTAATAAATAATGCTCTAATTCACTGCGAAAAAAATTGGCTCTTTTAGGATAATGAAAAGCCAAAGTATTTAAAGCATCAATAACTCTAAAATTACCCGTATTTCTACCATATATAGTTTCCACACCAATAATGGCAACAATAATTTCAATCGGCACGCCATATATTTTTTTTGCCTGTTCTAAGGTATAAAGGTTTTGTTGCCAAAATTTAACCCCTTGTTTAATACGATTAGGTTTAATAAAAATGCGTTGATATTCATACCAAGGTTTGACTTTACCCGCTGGACGAGAAATTGCTTTGAGAATACTTTTTTTAACTTTGGCTTTTTTCAACAAGCTGGTCAGATTAGTTTTGCTAAAATGGTGCTTTTCAACCATATTATCAATAAATTTTTCTTGACTAATAACCACTGCTTGGCTATTAAAACTGTAAAGTAATAAAATGCTCAATAATTTGAACATCATGTTGGTTGAAATAAAATCTTTATTTAGTTGTAAAATAGTCATTAAATTCCTTTAATAAGATAAAAAGCGGCGATGCGTATGCACTGACATAATAAGTCCAAATCCTGCCATTAAAGTAACGATAGAAGTTCCACCATAACTAATTAATGGCAAGGGTAAACCAACTACTGGTAATAATCCAGTAACCATACTAATATTAACAAATATATAAACAAAAAAGGTTAAAATTAAACTTCCTACTAATAAACGTGAAAAACTATCTTGAGCATGTAATGCAACGTATAAGCCTTTAGTTAGAATAAAAAAATAAATCATTAATAAAAATAATATGCCCATTAAACCAAATTCTTCACTATAAACCGCAAAAATAAAGTCAGTAGTTCGTTCTGGTAAAAATTGTAATTGTGATTGAGTACCTTTTAACCAGCCTTTTCCATATAAACCACCTGAACCAATAGCAATTTTAGATTGTATAATATGATAACCAGCACCAAGTGGATCACTTTCAGGATTTAAAAAGGTAAGTACTCTATTCTGTTGATATTCGTGCATGATATAAAACCATAATATCGGTATAAATGCTACAATTACAGCTACAAAACTGGCAATTAAACGCCAATTCATACCTGCTAGCAATATAACAAATACGCCAGATGATGCTATTAATAAAGAAGTTCCTAAATCTGGTTCCTTAAAAATTAACACCACTGGAATAACAATCATTATAATTGCCAACAATAAACGGGTATAAGTAGGTGGTAAAGGCTTGTTACCAATATACCATGCTAACATTAGTGGCAGAGTTATTTTCATCAGTTCGGAAGGTTGGAAACGAAATAAGCCTAAATTAAGCCATCGTTGCGCTCCTTTGCTGGAATCCCCAATAATTAAAACTAATGCTAGTAAAATAACGCCTATTAAATATATCCAAGGTATCCAAGATATTATTTTTTGCAAATTCATTTGGGCAATGGATAACATAATAATAAAACCAATTAATAATCTAACAATTTGCCGTAATATTAAACTGGTATTTTGATTACTAGCACTATATAATATGATTAATCCCACACAAGATAGTAAAACTAAACTGAAAAATAAATATTTATCTATAAATATCAGTGGTTTACGTTGAGGCCAGTTATTTTGCATGATTAAATTTTTTGTTGGAAATATCACTAATTTTTAGTAGATAAATAAACTGAAAGGGTATTTAATAAATAATAATCCAAGATTTTTTTAGCTAAAGGAGCAGCAGTTTTACTTCCACTACCACCATTTTCTACAATAATTGATAGGGCAATTTCAGGATTATTTAAAGGTGCAAATGCAATAAATAAAGAATGGTCATGGTATTTTTTGGCTAATTTTTTTGCATCATAACGTTCATTTTGTTTGATTGATATCACTTGTGCGGTACCAGTTTTACCTGCAAATCGATATTTTGATTTTTTAGCTATTTTACGAGCAGAACCTCTTTTTCCATGTACAACGGCTTTCATACCCCCAATAGCACTATCCCAAAAATATTCTTGTTTTAAATCAATAGATACGTCTAAATTAGATGACTGGATTATTACCATTTCCCCAATTTTTTCATCATCCATACCAAAAACAATTTTAGGTTGTCTAATTGTTCCACGATTACTCAAAGTTGCAGTCGCAACAGCTAATTGTAAGGGCGTTGCTAACATAAAACCTTGACCAATTCCAGTAATAATAGTTTCTCCTGGATACCAGTATTGTTTCCTAACACGACGTTTCCATTCCCTAGATGGCATTAAACCACTTAATTCTCCAGTTAAATCTATCCCTGTTTTTTTACCAAAACCAAACCGATTCATAAAAGTGTGTAACCGTTCTATTCCTAAATCATGGGCTAGCGAGTAGAAATAAACATCACAAGATTGTTCAATTGCGGTATGTAAATTCATACTACCATGTCCATATCGTTTCCAATCACGATAACGGTGTTTATGTCCTTTCAAACGATACCAGCCACGACACCAAGTACGACTTCTAGCAGTTCTAATGCCATATTCCAATCCAGCTAAACCAACCATGGGTTTAATAGTAGAACCAGGCGGATATTGCCCGCGTATAGCTCGATTAAGTAAAGGGCGAAACTCGGAATTAAGCAAGCTGGCATAAGTTTTGTGGTCAATACCATTTACAAATAAATTAGGATCATAGTTAGGAGTGCTGGCTAAAGCTAAAATTCCTCCAGTTTTTGGTTCTATCGCAACTACGGCGGCAGCGTCATATTTAGAAATAAGTTGTTCAATATAGTTTTGAAAAGCAATATCTACATTTAAATATAGGTCTTTACCTGCAACAGCAGGTGTTCTTTTTAATGTTCGAATAATGCGTCCTCGTACATTGATTTCGACGTGTTGTGAACCAGTTTTACCATGAAGTTCCGTCTCATAATATTTCTCTAAGCCAATTTTTCCAATATAATTATTATTCAAATAATCAGATTTGTTTATGGTCTTTAATTCTTGTTCATTAATTCTACCTACATAACCAATAATATGTCCACCTACTGAACCTAGTGGGTAAAAACGACTTTGATTTTGCTTGATTTTAATGCTAGGAAAACGGTGATGTTGTACCGCTAATTTTGCAACTTCATTTTCAGTTAGTTTTTGGCGTAAAAGAACGGTTTTAAAACTTCGGGTCTGAGTTAATTTTTTTTTAAAGCTAATTATATCTTCTGCCGTTATGGTGATTATTGTTTGTAAGTCATTTAACATTGTTTCCATAGCTAGGTGATTTTTAACTTTTTCTGGAATCACTTCTAGGCTGTAAGAAATTCTATTTTTAGCTAACAATACGCCATTACGATCATAAATTAAACCTCTACTAGGTAAAATAGATACTACCTTAATTCGGTTATCTTCAGATAAGGTGGTGTAATGTTGGTAATTAATAATTTGCAAATAAAAGAGGCGAGATATAATAACCAAAAACATGAATAATGTAATCGACCAAGCCAATAAAAACCGATTACCAAAAATTTTATTTTCAAGAACGCTATCTTTGATAATTAATTTAGCTCTAGTCATGGTTATTTATTATAAAATTTTCTGGCGGTGATGTTGTAAATCATGTAAATAAATAAATAACCATTTCCATAACAACATACTTGTTATAGCAGGATAGATAATTGATAATTTAATAGGATGATTGGTTTCTAAAAAATAAATAATAATTTCTAATAGCAACTGGTTTATTAATATTAGACTGAATATAATTAAAGCTTGTTGCCAATCAGAAAATGAACGAATTTGTTTGTGCCATTTCAAGGCAAAATAAGCAATTAAACATAGAAATAAGGAATGTTGCCCTAATAAAGCGTTAGTTAATACATCATGAATAATACCAGTAATCCAAGCTATATTAATACCAACCCGTTCAGGCATATATAAACACCAATAAATTAATACCATCGCAATCCATGCTGGATTAAAACTGGCCACTGATATTGGTAATGGGATAATAGTGAGAATAAAACTAGCAATAAAACTTAATATAATAATCCAACTATTATAATATTTATTAACCGCCATATTTTTTATTTCCAAATAAGTAAAACTTCACGGTTATATTCTAAAGAAGCTTTAGGAATGGCTTGTACTTTTGCATAAGGTTTACCAATATCAGCAATTACTTCACTAATTATAGCAACGGGATAATTTTGGGGAAATTTTTGCCCAAAACCAGATGTAACAACTAAATCATTAACTTTTATTTTAATATTTAATTCGAGATTAGGTATGTATAATAAAGAAAGTTGGTTAATATTACCCATTCCTTTAGCAACTATTCGTAATCCACTTCGCAATATTTCCACAGGTAATTCATGACGGGTATCAGTAATTAACATCACAATGCTAGAAAATAAACTAACTTGAATAACTTGCCCAATAATACCATGTGCATCCATAACAGGTTGATTAATAAAAACGCCATCATTTTTACCTTTATTAATTATAATTTCCCGTTTTGAAGTTTCTAAATTAATCGCCATTATTTTAGCCACTTCAATGCGTTGATTTGATTTTAAGACGGGAGAATTAAGTAATTGTCGTAAACGCTGGTTTTCATTTTGTAAAGCTTCAAATTTTTGTAATTGAATACTTAAACGTAAATTATGTTCCTTTAATTTAGTATTTTCCGATAATAGTTGGCTACGATGTTGAATATTATCATATAACCAATTACTAGTTTCTACTGGTAAATCAACAATATAGTGAATAGGATAAACTAAAGTTAATAAATGAGTTCGAACTATTTCTAAATAGCTAGAATAACGATTAACTAACATCAAGGCTAAAGAAATAAGACAAAATATAAATACTCGTATATTTAATGTGCGTTCTTCTGATAAAGAAGAGTTCATCATGAATTTTTTTCTAAAGCAAATACATCAGGACCATGTTCTTCAATCATTTCTAAAGCTCTTCCGCCTCCACGTGCCACACAGGTCAATGGGTCATCAGCAATAATAACTGGTAAACAGGTTTCTTCCATTAATAACCGATCAATATTTCGCAGCAACGCCCCACCGCCAGTTAATACAATTCCTTTTTCAGCGACATCTGAACCTAATTCAGGTGGAATACGTTCTAAAGCACCTTTGACTGTACTAACAATACTTGCTAAGGGTTCTTGTAATGCCTCTAAAACTTCATTGCTATTTAAAGTTAAACTACGTGGAATACCTTCAGCTAAATTCCGACCTCTTACATGAGTTTCCCATAATTCCTTATCCGCATAAGCAGAACCAATTTCATGTTTGATACGTTCTGCGGTTGCTTCTCCAATTAAGGTGCTATAATGACGGCGTATGTAATTAATAATGGCTTCATCAAAACGGTCTCCGCCTATACGAATGGATTCAGAATAAACAATCCCATTAAGAGATAAAATACCAACTTCAGTAGTTCCACCGCCAATATCTAAAACCATCGAACCAGTTGCTTCACTAACTGGCATTCCAGCTCCAATCGCAGCCGCCATAGGTTCTTCAATTAAATAAACTTCTCGCGCTCCTGCTCCAGCGGCTGATTCACGAATAGCACGTCTTTCCACTTGTGTTGAACCACAGGGTACGCAAATTAATACTCGTGGTGATGGATGCCAAAATCTGTTATCATGGACTTTATGGATGAAATGTTGCAACATTTTTTCAGTAATTGTAAAGTCGGCAATTACACCATCTTTCATAGGTCGTATTGCTGTAATATGACCTGGAGTACGACCTAACATTTGTTTTGCTTCAACTCCAACTGCTGCAATCACTTGGGAATTTTCTATAGTTGTTATCGCCACTACAGAGGGTTCATCTAAAACAATACCTTCACCACGTACATAGATAAGCGTATTTGCTGTACCTAAATCAATAGAAAGATCGTTTGAAAAAATTCCGCGTACACGTTTGAACATGGAAATTCTTTTTTATTCCTTAATAAAAGTTATAGATATGTAAATTATAATTGAGAATAATTTTTTATTAATTTATAATTTACTTTCAGTATATTAATAATGAAAATTTATAATAAAAAAAGCATTTTAAATAATAATTTAAAAATACTGTAAATAATTAATATTTTGTAGGTTTATATAAATAATTTGGTAACTATACTACTAATTAAACCATGCGAATTAAGAGTTAAAATTTTAACACGATTGATGCGCTTCGTTCCTCAGCATCATCCTACATTTTTTAATTAATTTTATACGTATTTCTTAACTTGGTACAATAGTTACATTATTTTTTTATAATTAACAAATTTTATCATTTTTTGTAACTACCTACCATAGCATAAAAAAGAATATACAAAAAAAATAAAAAATGTTAAACTAAAAAAATGAAAGAACTTCCAAACGAGTTAGAGTCCCTAAAAGTAATTATAAAACAACTTTTAGAAGAAAACAAACAACTAAAGCTAGAAAATACCGAGTTGCGTGGTCGTTTGGGACTTAA
>JAGLFE010000484.1 GCA_023144675.1 Thiomargarita sp.
AAATTAATATATAATATATACTCCATTTACATAAAAAAAAATAAAATTCTAATATATTTATAATGGAGAAAAAAATGCGTATTGCTATAATTGCAGGCGAATTATCTGGAGATATACTTGGAGCAGGATTAATTCAAGCCATTCGGGAACATTATCCCAATGCGATTATTGAAGGAATCGGCGGTTCAAACATGCTGGCGGCTGGATTCAATAGCCATTATCCATTAAACACTTTATCAGTAATGGGCTTAATTGAAGTACTTAAACATTATCCCCAACTAAAAAAATGCCGCAACAACTTACGCAATCACTTTCTACAACAACGCCCTGACATTTTTATTGGCATTGATGCCCCAGACTTCAATCTTGGTTTAGAACTACAACTAAAAACCGCTGGAATTAAAACCGTTCATTACGTCAGTCCTTCAGTTTGGGCGTGGCGACAATACCGCTTAAATAAAATTGCAGCGGCTTGCGATTTAATGTTGACCCTATTTCCTTTTGAAGCCCAATACTATCAACAACATAAAATACCAGTTCAATTTGTTGGACATCCCTTAGCCGATAAATTTCCAATAACAGCAATTGATAAAATAATCGCTCGAAAAAAACTAAATTTAACCATTGAAGATGAATGGATTGCCTTATTACCAGGTAGTCGCCAGCAAGAGGTAGAATATTTAGGACCATCCTTTTTACGGACAGCTCATTGGTTACTAACAAAACGTCCCGATTTAAAATTTATCGTACCCTTGCCCAAATTAAGTCTAATTGATATTTTTAGGCAACAAATGGCAAAATTAGATTACACTTTACCATTGAGAATAATTGAAGATAATTCCTATGATGTCATGTCGGCTGCTGATGTGATATTAACTGCTTCGGGAACTGCGACTTTGGAGGCGATGCTATTAAAACGTCCAATGGTGGTGGCTTATCGAATGTCAGGCTTAACCTATCAAATAGCTAAACGGCTGGTTAAAATTCCCTATTTCGCCCTACCTAATTTATTAGCTGAAGAAAAATTAGTGCCTGAATTTCTACAAAGTGAAGTTACCCCAGAAAATTTGGGAACAGCTTGTATATGCTGGCTGGATAATTTAGAACGGACAAAATCTCTAACAACAAGTTTCACTAACTTACATCAACAATTACGTTTAAATGCTAATCAACAAGCGGCGAATGCAGTATTATCTCTAATAAAATGACTAAAATAGCCTTGATTAAAAAAATATAATCAAACAAATTTATAAAATCATTGTAACTATCTACCAATTAAAGCTTCAAAT
>JAGLFE010000485.1 GCA_023144675.1 Thiomargarita sp.
CCTTCTTCAACATTGGCTTCTACTTCCCGTAAAAACTGATTACGGTATTTTGCAACCATTGGGTTACTCATAAATTAATTCCTCATTATTAATTATTTAAAGAATGTACAGACGCACAGCCGTGCGCCTCAACGAATTCATTCTTAAAATTTAAATGGATTCATACCAATTTCTTCAATCGTAGCTGCCATATCATTAATAATTTTAGGCACTCTATGAATATCAGTAATAGCAATTTCGTAAGTTTGTACTCGTTCTTTTTCTAAATTCAATTGCTCAAGCGTATCACCAATTTTACTCATGCGTTCATGTGCCATTTCACTACCTTTAACAAAATGACATTGGTAATCTTCGCCTTTTTGGCAACCCATTAAAATGATACCATCATAACCACTATTCAAAGCATCACTAATCCAAATGGTATTAACAGAACCCAAACAACGAACTGGTATAATACGAACATAAGCACTATATTGTTGCTTAGTCATACCTGCCATATCAAGGGCTGGATAAGCATCATTTTCGCAAGCCAATACTAAAATACGAGGTTTTTCATCAAACTCATCGGGCATATCAACTGCTTTCAAAGCTTGCCCAACGGTATCTACTGAGTAGTTTTCAAAAGAAATAACTCGAACTGGACAGGCTCCCATACAAGTTCCACAACGACGACAACGGGATTCATTAAATAGCGGATAACGTTGCTCATCTTCATTAATCGCACCAAATGGACATTCTACCGTACAGCGTTTACATTGGGTACAACCTTCCTTACGGAAAATTGGGAAACTTAAATCACCAGAACGGGGATGGGCGGCACGTCCTAAAGCAGCATTTTCAATGGCTTGAATAGCTTTTAAAGCTGCACCAGTAGCATCTTCAGAGGCTTGCGCCATATCCATTGGACGGCGCACTGGACCAGCGGCATAAATTCCAGTTCGGCGAGTTTCATAAGGGAAACAGATAAAATGAGAATCCGTAAAGCCACTAACTAGTTGTGGCATATCAGGACCTTGACGATAATCTAAGTTAAGAATTGAGCCTTTTCTTGGTAAACTTTCATCTACTTCTACTGGCTTTTTATCATCATCATCTGTATCTTTGGCTACTGATTCTATATTAATGCCAGAATTTGGTATCATTCCAGTTGCTAATACCACTAAATCAGCATCATAACTGACATCTTCATTCAAAATTAAATCTTTGAATTTAACCGTAACATTTTCAGAACCAGCGGTAACTTCACTAACTGAACCTTTAGTAAAAGTAACACCTTTTTGCTGTCCATTACGATAGAAGTCTTCACCACCAGCACCTGGCATCCGCAATTCAGTGTAAAGCACCATGGCATCAATTTCTGGATTATTATCCTTGAAATACATAGCCTGTTTAACACTGGTTAAACAACAATGCCCTGAACAATAAGACAATTGCCCTAATTCTGTACTACGTTGCCCTACGCATTGAACAAACACCACATTTTTAACTTCTTTACCATCGGAAGGACGTTTAATTGCACCGCCATTGGCTTGTTTGGCTAAAGTTTCTAAGCCCATTTGATCAATAATGTCGGGAGATTTACCCTGACCAAATTTAGCTAATTGAGAAACATCATAAGCCGTTGCGCCACTGGCTTGAATAATTGACCCAAACTTCTTAGTTTCAGTGTTTTCTCCAGAACTAATATCAGCATCAAAACGTCCAGGAGCACCACTAATTTTAGCTAAAGTCGAATTCAAATGAATATTGATTTTATCATTGTCTTGAACTTGCTTAATTAATTCATCAACACCAGTATCTTGTGGGTCAGCATAAGGCGAGCGATTAGGAATCCGCTTGTACATATTCGCAGCCGCACCACCTAAAACTTCATTTTTTTCCACAATTGTTGCCGAATAACCAGCTTTAGCAACTTCAATCGCTGCAGTTAAACCAGTAAAACCACCGCCGACAACTAGTACATTAGGAGTACGTTCTTGTTCACCACTGCTAGCTGGCACGGTCATAAATTTGACTTCGGCACAAGCCATGCGAATATAGTCATCCGCCATTTCTTGGGTGGTTTCCTGAGCATCGTCATCATCAGGACGTACCCAAATTACGCCTTCACGCAAATTAGCCCGCGACATAGCGACACTCTCAAAATTAAAAGCATCGGTTTTAGCGCGTTTAGAACAACCCGCAATCATTATATGCGTTACTTCTCCCGCATCAATGTCGGCTTGAATCATTTTTACGCCATCTTGATTGCAAAGGAACTCGTGTTGTTTCACTAAGCCCATTTTGCCATCACTTTTGGCGGTGGATTCTAATTGCCCAATATCCAAGCGATCAGCAATACCACACCCTTTACAAATATAAGCACCTAATTTTTTATTGGCTGCCATTTTTAGCCCTCCGCAGTGCCTAGTTGATTAACGACTTGAATTGCACGTAAAGCACAAGCAGTTGCATTTTGTGTTGCACGATTGACATCTAAAGCATCTGAAGCACAGCCGGCTGCAAATAAGCCACCATTATCGGCATCGTTTTCAATAAATCCGTGTTCATTCACGGTAACATCAAGTCCTAATTGGTTAAAGTCAACACTAGGTTGCATACCAATTGCCAATACCACTAATTCATGGGCATTGCTATAACGGTTATAACCTTCGGTATCTACACCATTAAGTACTGGATTACCAGTTGCTTTATCTAAAGTAATATTAGCGACCTTAGATTTAATAAAGTTGATGGTGCTATCCGCTTTGGCTTTAGTGTATAAATCTTCAAAACGGTCAATCGCCCGAATATCTATATAGTAAATACTAGATTTACCTTCATCACCATATTGCTCACGCACATAAGTCGTTTGTTTCAATGAAGCAGTACAACAAATCCGCGAACAATGTTTTAAATAATTGCGATCACGAGAGCCAGCACATTGAATAAAAGCAATATCTTTCGCTTCTTTACCATCTGATGGACGTAAAATTTTGCCACCAGTTGGACCAAATGAATCCATCATGCGTTCAAATTCAACGCTGGTAATCACGTTAGGATTGCGATCATAGGCATAAGGTTGAATCTTATTGGCATCAAAAGGTTTCCAGCCAGTTGCCCAAATTATGGCTCCAACATTCAGCGTAATATTTTCTTCCTGCATATCCAAGTCAATGGCATCATATTTACAAGATGTTTTGGCTTTTTCTGCATCATCGGTTCCGATCAAACGTGGATCAATGACATATTGTTGTGGATAAGCCATAAAGAAAGGCAAAAAAGCCCCTTTACGTTTATTTAAATTGTAATTATGCTCGTTATCAAATTCAGTTTCAACGGCATTACCACATTCACCACAAGCAGTACAATTGTTATTAACATAACGAGGAGAAATTTTAAGATCAACGGTATAATTACCAGTTTCTCCAGCTATTTTTGTTACTTCAGTCATGGTAATTACTTTTAAATTACGATTGGCTTTAATGCGTCGTAAGTTAATTTCCATGCCGCAAGTTGGATGACACATTTTAGGAAAATACTTATACAAACGTGCTACCCGTCCACCCAAAGATGGATTTTTTTCAATTAATATGACATCTTTGCCACATTCAGCTGCTTCTAAAGCGGCAGTCATGCCACTAATTCCACCTCCCACAACTAATATAGTCTGGTTGGTTGCAACAACTTCTGTCATGCGTTCCTCCGTAGTAGGTTCTAGTCTTCAAGGAGAAGTATATTATGATATACTAATATAATAAACTTAAAAACAGCTTAAAATAGTTGAAGGTGTATTAAATGAGTATTCCTACTTTTATTATATAAATAAGCTTACTTAGTTAAAGATAATCTTTCAAAAAATAGGCAACATTTTTTATAAAAAACTAATTAGTTCTAGAAATTTATAAATTTATTAAAAATATAATACTTGTTATTGCTTAATTTTTGTAAGTATAATTAAAAACAAAGATTAATTAATCTGTTTATTTTTATATGATAAATAAGCTATTAATATTAATAACAAGCTAATAAATCTTAGAATAAACCTTATTTATGATAATTATACCATTAATTTATCTATTTAAATAACAGAAACGTTATTAAAAATATTAAAATGTGAATAATATAGTTATTCTGATTAAATTTAAACTGCTGTAAAAATTAACACTAATATTTAAATAATATATTAATTAATAAAATTTAGTGATTTATTTTATAATAAATAATGTTGTATCTGGTTGATTTAATTGATTAATTATTTATTTTGCATATAAGTATAATTAATTATTTTACAAAATAGATAAAAAAAGCTTGCAAATTTAAATAAAAGGTATATAATTAATTCTATTAATGCGAGGTGGAGCAGTCTGGTAGCTCGTCG
>JAGLFE010000486.1 GCA_023144675.1 Thiomargarita sp.
TTCATATCTGCGTAACTTCAGCTATCTATTCTAAATCAAGACTTTCAATTTCAACTATTTTAACAATATGTTGTTTATTAATAATATGATGATTACCTTTATAATCTTGTAATACAAAAAAATCTTTATCACCTTTATTTAAAACATCTGAAAGTCGAGATTCTCGATCAATCACCAATGTACCTGTTAGCGATGAATGATCAGCTAAACTCATTTCAATATGCACATCTCTACGGGTTAATGACATAATATTAGTTTTCTGAATTATTCGGTATTAAAGTTAAAGCGTGTTGAACACGAGCTACTGCTAGTTGTTGCCCAATTAAATAAACTGTTACATCAATAGAAGGAGAAATTGTTCCACCAGTTACAGATACTCGTAATGGTTGCGCAATTTTACCTAATTTTAATTGGTATTGCTCGGCTATATTATGAATAACTGCATGAATATTTGTTGCATTCCATTCAACTAGTTGTTCCAATTGCTTGGATAAAGCAGTTAATGGCTCATAAATAGCTGGTTTAAGGTGTTTTTTAACCGCTTTAGCATCATATTCAATTTCAGTAGTGAAAAATAAACGGCTATTTTCTGCCATTTCAACTAAAGTTTTAGCGCGCTCAACTTGTGCCTGAATAACTTCAGTTAAAGCTGGTTCTGGGGTTGGATTTATTTTTAATTTATTAAGATAAAATTGTAAATGATTTGCCAATTTATCAAGTGGAGTTGTTTTTATATGTTGCTGATTTAACCATAGTAATTTTTCCATATCAAATGTGGCAGCCGAACTGTGAACAGTACTTAAATCAAATAATTTTACCATTTCTGCAATAGAAAAAACTTCTTGATCGCCATAAGACCAACCTAAACGTACTAAATAATTTAACAAAGCGACTGGCAAATAACCCGCTTCTTTATAGTTCATTATACTGACAGCACCATGGCGTTTTGATAAACGTTGTCCATCAGTCCCTAAAATCATTGAAACATGGGCATATTGGGGGATATCAGCTCCCAAAGCAGTTAAAATATTAATTTGACGTGGAGTATTATTTAAATGATCATCACCGCGAATCACATGACTAATACGCATATCCCAATCATCCACCACCACGGTTAAATTATAAGTCGGCGTACCATTAGAGCGGGCAATAATTAAGTCATCTAATTCCTGATTATTAAAAATCACCGTACCTTTAATTAAATCTTTAACCACCACTTCTCCGATTTCAGGATTTTTAAAACGAATAACTGGTTTAATACTGGTATCAGGAGAATTAGCTAAATGGCGACAATGACCATCATAACGAGGTTTTTGTTTATGTTCTCGTTGCGTGGAACGTAATGTTTCCAGCCGTTCTTTGGAACAATAGCAATAATAAGCTTTTCCTTCAGCTAATAATTGTTCAATAACTTGGCGATAACGATCAAAACGTTGGGTTTGATAAAAAGGTCCTTCATCTGCCGCTAAATCAAGCCAAGCCATACCATCAAGAATTGCATTAACTGATTCCTCGGTAGAACGCTCACGATCGGTATCT
>JAGLFE010000487.1 GCA_023144675.1 Thiomargarita sp.
CATCAATCGTGTTAAAATTTTAACTCTTAATTCGCACTATAAATTTATTATGGGCAGAGAAATGATAAAAGTACTACCATGTCCAAATTCACTTTCAAACCCAATTTTACCATCAAGTATCTGAACAAGCTTTTGCGTAATAGTTAAACCTAAGCCAGTACCACCATAACGACGAGTTGTTGAAGAATCGCCTTGCATGAACGGTTTAAATAAACGTTGCTTTTGCTTATCTGTGATGCCAATACCATTATCAATGATGTAAAAATTTATACATTTATCATCAGATGTTACTTCTATACTAATCGTTCCGTTTTCAGTAAATTTAATGGCATTGCTGATTAAATTCAACATTATTTGGCGAAATTTAGTTAAATCTGTATGTAAAGTACCTAAGTTTTCATCAAAATTAGCCACTAATGTATTTTCGCTTTTTTCAGCTAAAGTTTGCATTGCCAAAATTATTTCATGTAATACGTTATTAATGGAAAAAGTTTCCAAAAATACTTCCATTTTTCCTGCTTCAATTTTGGAAAAATCAAGCACATCATTAATTAATTCTAATAAATGTTTACCCGCAAATTCAATTTTTTGTATATCTGTTATACAATCGCATTCTTTATTTTCTTCACTTTCTTCTATTAACATTTCGCTATAGCCAATAATAGCATTTAAGGGCGTACGTAATTCATGGCTCATTTTAGCTAAAAATTGGCTTTTAGCTTGATTAGCTTCCTCAGATTTCTTACGGGCTTGCTCGGCAATTTCTAATAATTGTAAGGTTTTTTCATTGGCTTGTTTCAACTCTAGGTAAAGATGTAAATTTTTTAAAGCACTAGCACATTGTTGTGCCATAATGTTGACCAAATTTAAGTCCACTTGAGTCAAATGAATAGCGTTTTCTAAATAAACAAAGCCAATGATTTTATCATTTATAGCCAGTGGGATTAACAAAATATTTGGCGATAAAGTTTCATCAATGGTTTCACCTGCTATTTTTTTAAGGCACAGTTGACGAATTTTTTCAACTTCTTCTGATTTCATAGTTGGAGCAAAACGACCTGTTCCTGATTGAACCGTAACATGATGATCTTCGGTCGTAATAACCAGACCGCTATCAATAGTAGAAATTAAGCAGTTTTCACCTAAATTACACAAACCAATTAATTGCAATAATACCCCATTAAAGAATTGATTTAAAGATTGGGCATGATGAAATACTGGAACTGCTTCCAAAATCTTTTTCAATGCTTTGCGATTAGAATCAAGTGTAACCAAATCACGATAGGATTTTAGAGCCACTCGCATGGTGGTATAAAGTTTCTCCGCTCGCAATTCAGTTTTACTTTTATAATCATCAATATCGTAACGTTCAATCACTTCTCTTTCTGGTGCCATACCAGGTTGACCAGTGCGAATAATGAGCCGAATTAGCGAATAATTTAATTCATTACGAATAAAATCAACTAATTTTAAGCCAGCATCATCGGTTTCCATGACCACATCAATAAAAGCAACGGCAATATCAGGTTCAGCTTGTAAAATTTTTCTTGCTTCAATACCAGAAAGGGCTTGAAATATTTGTAATTTCCGATCTGCAAAGCCAAAACCTTTTAAACCTAATTGGGTCATGGCATGAACATCTTTTTCATCATCAACAATCAACACTTTCCACGGCGGTAATGCCAGTTTAGCTTGTTTATCAGTTAATTTTACTTCGGTTTTACTACCATCTTGTTTTTTTCTAACAAATTTCATAATTTTAAACCACTTCTACAGAATAATCAATCTTAAATAAAACACCATTTCCAAGCGTACTTTCACAAACAATATTACCTTGCAACTGATTGGTAATAAAATTATAACAAATATACATTCCTAAACCGCTACCGCCATGCGCACGGTGGGTAGTAAAAAATGGTTCAAATATTTTCTCTAAATTTTCGGAGTCAATACCTTTACCGTCGTCAGCATATTCTATATGCAAATTAGTTCCATCTAGTTGTACCACAATGTTAATATTACCAGCTTCTTGTCCATCATTAAAACCATGAATTAGACTATTCATTAAGAAATTAGTCAATATCTGTTCCAAAGCACCAGGCAAGCTTTTTATCTTAATATTATTAGGGCAATCTACTTTAATCGAAACATCAGTTTGTTTGAAGCGATTATGCAAGGTATTAATTATATCATCAATCACTTCTTTTACTAAAAATACTCTTTCTTCATCAGAACTTTGGTCAACCGCCGTGCGTTTAAAACTGGTAACTAATTTAGCCGCTCGATCTAAATTGGATAAAGTTAAATCAAAACCTTTATTAATAGTGTCTATTGCCGATAATAATTCATCAATATCAATTTCTTCTTGTGCCATTAAATGATTCACCTTCTTAGCTTCCTGTTGCAAAGCCGAGGCACTGCCAACTGCTACTCCCAATGGAGTATTTAATTCATGGGCAAATCCAGCAACTAAGCGTCCCAATGATGCCATTTTTTCGCTTTGGATTAGTTCTTGGCGGGTTTGGGTTAGTTCTTCTACTTTAGTATTTAATTGGCTGGTTCTTTCTTTAACTTTACTGTCTAATGTATCAAATGAGGTTTTTAATTGACTTGCCATTATGTCAAATGATTGTGCCAACTCACCAATTTCATCACGACGATTTAAAGGTAAATATTTGGTGGCTTCAACATTAAAATCACCTCGTGCAATTTTCTTGGTTGCATCTAAAAATTCTTGTAAAGGTTTGGTAACTTGTTTTCTTAAAACTAAAAATAATACTATAATTTCAATTAACAAAGAAAGAATGCCTAAAAACAAAATAAAACCTACAGTATTAAGAGCCAAACCTGTAAGAAGTGATTTAGGATAAACAGTGATAAAATACCAATCTGGACCATTAATCTTAGTTACAGCAATATATTCATTATTTTTATTGTTTTCAATGACAACTTTATTGGATTGAGAATTTTTTACCTTTTGAAAAATGTTAATTAGATGTTGGTCATTTGAACTTAAAATATCGAATTCACCATTGGCTGCCATAATTTTGTCAATATATTCAGGATGTGCTATGAGACGACCATCTTCACGGAAAATAAGATTATAAGCCCCTTCAATATGTACATTTACGGTTCTATCAAGTAATTCATTTAGAAAGATGTCATGGGCGAAATTTCCAATATGCTTATTTGCTATATCTATCGGCGTTACGTAGGATATCATCCACAATTCAGCCGCTTGATCAAATACTAATCCAGTCCAAACAGGTTCCCGAGTTGGATTATGTTTCTTATCGGCAATTGATATATATCCCTCATCAGGCCAGTAAAAATCGGCAGTTACACTTTCTAAATAGTTAGGGATTTCAGGCCAATAAAGAACATTAATATTTTCAGGAGCCGTAAAATAACTAGTTTGGAAACGGTTATGCCATGCCCTACCATAAGATGTTGCTAATTTATAAAAAGTAAGTACTCGCCGACGAATATCAGCGTTGATAGGTAACGTTTCGCCAATGTAAACCCCAGCTTGTCGTGTACCATCAAAGTGTTCCAATCGATTTCTAATTACACCATCTGGTGATTTGACAAATAAACGTTCAAATTCTGCTTTTGGATCTTGATCGTCTAATTTTTCAAGTTGCCACAATAACTCTTTTTTAAGTAAAATATGGTTGTCTTCCGCTAATAGGAATAAATCACTTTCGTGTTGTCCGCGTTCGGTGATATATTTATTAAGTTGCTCAATTACTTGCAATTCCAAATTTGACATTACGTGCCAATAACTAATCATGGTTACAGCAATAACAATAATCGTTATTCTAATTCCCATTTTTAATAGCGTAATACCCGTAAGTGATGATTTTATATTAGAAAATAATTTCATTTATTATTTAACCTTATTAAAATTAGTGATTTAAACCAGAGTTACTAAAATATCAACTTTAAACACAACACCGTTTCCAACTGTACTTTCGCAAGTAAGTGTGCCGTGTAATTGAGTAGTAATAATATTATAACAAATATACATTCCTAAACCACTGCCACCATGTGCGCGATGGGTGGTAAAAAATGGTTCAAAGATTTTTTCTAAATTTTCAGAGTCAATACCTTTACCATCGTCAGCATATTCTATATGCAAATTAGTTCCAGTTAATTGTACCGCAATGTTAATATTTCCAGCTTCTTGTCCATCATTAAAACCATGAATTAGGCTATTCATTAAGAAATTAGTCAATATTTGTTCCAAAGCACCAGGCAAGCTTTTTATCTTAATATCATTAGGACAATCTACTTTAATCGAAACATCAGTTTGTTTGAAGCGATTATACAAGGTATTAATTATATCATCAATCACCTCTTTTACTAAAAATACTCTTTCTTCATCAGAACTTTGGTCAACCGCCGTGCGTTTAAAACTGGTAACTAAATTAGCCGCTCGATCTAAATTAGATAAAGTTAAATCAAAACCTTTATCAATAGTATCTATCGCCGATAATAATTCATCAATATCAATTTCTTCTTGTGCCATTAAATGATTCACTTTCTTAGCTTCCTGTTGCAAAGCCGAGGCACTGCCAACTGCTACTCCCAATGGAGTATTTAATTCATGGGCAAATCCAGCAACTAAGCGTCCCAATGATGCCATTTTTTCACTTTGGACTAATTCATGGCGGGTTTGGGTTAGTTCTTCTACTTTGGTATTTAACTGGGAAGTTCTTGCTTTTACTTTAGAATCTAAATTAGCCATAACTTGGGCATTTTCCAACGAAATAGCAATTTGGCTGGATAGCATGGTTAATACTTTGAGGCGTTCCGGTGTAAATGCTCCAGTTGTCAAGTTATTTTCAAAATATAGAATAGCTCGTAATTGTTGTTGATAAATGATTGGAAAACATAATACGGATTGAGTTTGATGAGTTTGAATGTAGGGATTTTCGGTATAAAGCCCATCTTGGCTAGCATTATCTAATCGCACATTTTCTTTAGTGTGAGCCACATAGCTAATAATTGCTTCAGGTAAGTATTTCTCAACTGGTAAAGAACATAATACAGTTGCCTCTTGTTTATCTATCGCTCCTTCAGCTTCTATAAACCATTTATCAGCTTGTGGTAACAATAAAAATCCCCGTTCAGCCCCAGCATTTTCAATCACAACAGCCATCATTTTTTCCAACAATTTACTAAGGATAATTTCCCCAGTTAAAGCCTGAGCAGCTTTGGTTATGCTCTCTAAATCTAACACCGTTGAGGTTTGCATCCGAGTTACATCTGTAGTCATTATTGTACAGGTTGTGGTAACATTAGAGCTTAAATTTTTTGGTGTGATTGCGGTTAATAATTGAGGAT
>JAGLFE010000488.1 GCA_023144675.1 Thiomargarita sp.
TTTAACATAATTGATGCGCTTCGTTCCTCAGCAACATTCTACATTTTATATGTATTTCTTGGTAAATAGTTACATAAATTCAATCATGAGCTATAATTTCTTAAATGTCCAATCAAAATTTACGTCGCCAAATTCGTGCAGATGCTATTAAATTTTTAGCAAGACGGGATTATAGTATTTTAGAATTGCGTGAAAAGTTAATTAATAGAGATTTTGCAAATTCATTGGTAGATGAAGTTTTAATTG
Organism: Thiomargarita sp.; assembly: GCA_023144675.1. Classification (GTDB taxonomy): domain Bacteria; phylum Pseudomonadota; class Gammaproteobacteria; order Beggiatoales; family Beggiatoaceae; genus JAGLFE01. Next base: position 247 of record JAGLFE010000488.1, read on the forward strand.
ATTTAATGGCGAGAGGCGTACTAAGTGATGAACGATTCGCTGAGTCTTATATCCGTATGAGATCAAAAAAAGGTTTTGGACCTTTACACATACGAGATAGTTTACGAGTACGCGGTATAGAGGATGAAATATTAGAAAGCATTTTAGATGTTGATAATTCTATTTGGGTAAAAAATGCGTCTAATGCTAGAATAAAACGTTTTGGACATGAATTACCAAAAGATGAACGGGCATTATTTAAACAAATGCGTTTTTTACAGCAACGGGGATTTACCATATATCAAATAAAAAGAATTTTATCCCCTGATGAAGACATTTATGATTTTCTGTAAATTTTAAATCTGTTGTTCATTACAAGCGGCTATTTGTTGACGTACTACTTCATATAAACAAATTCCAGTTGCAACCGAAACATTCAAGCTTTCCACTTTACCTAACATGGGAATATGTATAATTTCATCGCAATTGCTTTTGGTTAAACGCCGCATTCCTTCCCCCTCCGAACCAAGTATAATTGCCAATGGTCCTGATAATTTAGTATCAAATACTGAAGTTGATCCACTATTTTTCATATCGGTGCCAACTATCCAAAAATCTTTAGTTTTCAACCAGTTAATAGTATTAACTAAATTAATAATTTGAATTAAAGGAATTGTATCAGCAGCTCCACAAGCAACAGTACGTACAATAGCAGTTAATTTACAAGCTTGATTTTTAGGCACAATAACTGCGTCAACACCTGCCGCATCCGCTGTTCGCAAACAAGCACCAAGATTATGGGGGTCTTGTACTTGATCTAAAATCAGTAAAAACGCCCGTGGTAACTTTTCGATAATATCTTCTAAAGTTTCTTTAGTTTTAATTGGACGAATTTTACAACGAATTACAATTCCTTGATGATGCCCATTATTAGTTAATTTATCTAAAGTAGCCCTTTCAGCTTGTTGAACCGCAATATTTTGTGCTTTGGCACAACTAAGTAAAGTTTGCATTTGAATATCACGACTTTTTGGTTGTACCCATAATTCAATAATACGCGCAATATCATTTTTTAAAATATGTCGTACTGGGTGAAATCCATACACATATTCATATTTATCTTGTTTACTCATTAATAATTATTAGAAATAGCAGTTTTTAATTAACACCATTTTTTCCCCAAATAGTTTAATATTTAGTTTCTAAATGATAAGTATATTTCGCACCATCTCATTAATGATGCAACATTTAAGCTTTTACAAATTTTATTATTTTCGACAATTTTTCAGGAATCAACTTATATTCATTTACAATTGAAATCAATTATCAGTACTATTTACATTACTCTATTGGCTTCTTTCAATAAAAACTCTAAGAAAGTCCGTGAAACTAAGGATAATTTTTTTTCTGTTAAATGAGCAACATACCAATGACGGCGAAGTGGAAAATGCTCAACATCAAGTAATTTTAACATACCAGCATTTAATTCTAAAGTAGCGGAATGTTGAGAAAGTACAGATATTCCTAAACCAGCAACTACGGCTTGTTTAATTGCTTCATTGCTACCTAGCTCAATATTAGTTTTAAGTTCAACATTATTAGCGGCAAAGCAACGTTCAACCGCCAAACGAGTACCAGAACCTACTTCTCTCACTAAAATATTTTCTTGAGATAATTGGATCAAGGAAATACGATCTTGATTAACTAAATGATGTTGTGGAGAAGCCAGTACAACTAAAGGATTAGGTAAAAATTGATGGGCTGTTACTTGTAAATGTTCAGGCACTTGCCCCATAATAACTAAATCATCTTTGTTATTAGCTAAACGTTCTAAAATATTATTGCGATTAGTAACGCTTAAATTAAGATGAACTTCAGGATAATGTTTAGCAAAAGATTGAAATAGATAAGGAGCAAAATAAGCCGCCGTTGTTACAACAGATAATCTTAATTGTCCTTTAATAGTTCCTTGCAATTCATTTAGTGATTGTTCTAAACTATCAATACGTGCAAAAATATCTTCGCAAGCCTCATATAATTGATGTCCAGCATCAGTTAAAAAAATTCGTTTACCAATTTGTTCAAATAAGGATATACCAACATGCCCTTCCAATTGCTTAATTTGAATGGAAACGGCTGGTTGCGTGAGAAATAATTCCGCAGCAGCTCGGGTAAAACTTAAATGTTGTGCTACCGCCTTAAACAGTGTCAACTGCCGTAAAGTCATATTCATAGCCACACCTGTTAAAATAATTTATTGATAATTAGATAAAAAGAAAAAATCTCATTAAAATTAATGATTATATCTAATTTATTCCATTTCTTAAATTATTTAATTCAGGTGAAAACAAATAAGCTAAATCAATAATTGGAATTGTTATTTCATCTTGAATAAAACAAGATATAGCTAATTGTCCCCAATCTGCTTGCTCTTTTGGTAAATCACAAGCTTGTTCATCATTCACATAAATACTTTGTGGCATGGTTTCTAAATATATACCAGCATAATGAATTGGGGTAGTAGGCGTACTTTGGTAAATTCCAATACCTACTGTCCGATTATTTTTATTATTTTTATTATTTTTATTATCTTTGGCAGTAGAAATGCTTTTATTTAAAAAATTTGCTATATCACATACTGGCAAAATATGATTTTGAAATACTAATACTTTATTACAATATAACGGTGTACAAGGAATATCAAATAATTGAGGTGAAATCAATACTTGCCACATTTCATGGTGTCCTATTGCAGCTTTCAAGTTATTGCCAAAATTTAATAACCAAGCCCTACTACTTTTTGTTTCTTGAACCATTAGATTGATAAACCATATTTAATCATTTTATATTACCAATTAAATCTTGATGTAATGTTAATAAATATTTCTTTAAGTCATTTCCTGTAGATACGTAAGCTATTTTATCTTGGTAAATAAGTAATTTAGAAATAGGTGAATTCGGCGTTTTCATAGAAATAGGAGTTGCTTGTAAAAAAAGATGTGCTTGTTTCAAACTAAGACTATCTACTTCATCACAGGTTATTCCCAAAGGTTGTTCATCATCTTTAAGTAGAATAAAATATTCACATTTTTTAGATAAAACTGAAGTTAAAGAAAAATTTTTGGCTAAATTAAACACTGGTGATTCTAAATGATGTCTAAAAAACCAACCAATTATACCTATTTCATCATTAGTTTGTTGAACATCAGCTATAATTTCTATAGATTGCACATGGTCTTGAGGAATAAATAAATATCTATTATCAAATACAATTACAACATACAAATCTTGATTATGAATATCTGTCATCTTTTATTATATATTAGTAAGTATATGGTGAGGAAATAAATTGTAGAATTTTGATAAATCGTTAGATATTATAACTGAAGTTACGCAAATAAAATAGAAACCAAGAAAATATAAGACTTTAGATTTTATATCTATCTGTATTGAATTTTCATAAGCCTTTATAATATTTGGTTTTCAATTT
>JAGLFE010000489.1 GCA_023144675.1 Thiomargarita sp.
GAATATACTGGTATTTTGCCTGATTTATTTCGTGAAGGGCAAGGTATTGTTGCGATTGGCACTATGCAAGCCGCTGGTCATTTTGTCGCTGATGAAGTGTTGGCAAAACATGATGAAAATTATATGCCGCCTGAAGTTGCGGCTGCCTTAAAAGCGGCTGAACAATCAAAAGATGAAGTAGGTACGCCAGCTACTAATAACTAAGTTAGGCAACAACCAGTATTTTTGTAGATTGGTTAGTTTGCAATTATGTATGCTACAAAAAAAATTATGGAATATAGATATATATGGTTGATAAAAAACCAACTCTATTTGGTCTAAAAAAAACAAATAGAGACTTCAGTAACAAAGATACATGGGGAAAGAATCAATTTAACTCATCTTTTCCAGCATCATTATGTTGCTATCTTGCATATAAGGAATTAGAAGCAAATTATCTATCAATTCAAGATGGTAAGTTTCAACATACACTTATATCTATAGAGGATGTATTTGGTATTTCACCAACTAACAGTGATTTATATTTTGCTTTTGAGGCACAACATACTCCTTTTCAGAAATATATTATAGGAACTTTGCCTAGAACAGATTTGGTGATACAGAAAGAGAGTACAGGTGAATGTTTGTCAGGTATTGAAGTAAAATTAACTGCATTACCTGACAATACAACTTGTGAACTTAGTGAAAGTTACTATGGCAGTGAACTTGTTGTTCGTCCAGATACTATTGTCTATCTGGCATGTAGTATTGCTTCAAATCTTAAATTACAAATAAATCGTTATCTTCCATGTCTAAAAATTATAGACTGGAGCGATGCAAATCAAATATTGCCACATATTTCAAAAATTGTTGAAGTAATAGAGTCTATTTCTCTAGCTTTAGAAAATAATCAACGTTCATTTTTACTTCAGCCTATATGGAAAACAAAAAGTAAATCATCTCAACTTGCTATGAATTGTTTAGATATTTTTGTTTGGAGCGATGCTGGATTTACTAATTTTATATCTAAAATCGCTAACAAAAATTCAAATGCGAACAAAATAACAAGACAAACTAGAACAGCGATATGGTTGTTCAAAATGCTTGTCGATATAAAGCAAAATGGAAAATTTAATCATGAAGAAATTATAGATAACCTTTCTTACAATACTAAAAACGACAAAGCATTTGCGTCGGCTGGTAATGTAACAAATAGATATATGTCATGTCCAAGACTTACAAAACCAGCTATATTAAAATCAGAAATAAAGGATATTATTCTCGGGGGCGGTCAAAATATGCTCAGTCCAGAGCGTAGATTTGATGCAATCATTTATAATTCACCGGAATTATTTCAATGATGAGGTGTATTGATCTTTTTTCAGGGTGTGGTGGTTTATCTTTAGGTTTTGGAAAAGCAAATTTTAATGTTGTTGCTGCCTATGATAATTGGCAACCTGCTATTGATGTTTATAAGGAAAACTTTTTCCATCCAATTTATAATGTTGATTTAAAAGAGGAAAACGAATCTATTAAGAAAATCATTTCTTATGATCCGGATATAATAATGGGCGGTCCACCTTGTCAGGATTTTTCTAGTGCAGGTAAACGTGATATTACCTTGGGACATGCTGATTTAACTTATCATTTTGCCAATATTATTTGTGCTATAAAACCAAAATGGTTCGTTATGGAAAATGTTGAACAAATTAAAAAAAGTCATATTTTACATGATATAATTTTACAATTTCATAGTAAAGGGTATGGTTTATCATCCGTAATACTTGATGCCTCTTATTGTGGTGTTCCTCAAGCAAGAGCTCGTTTTTTTCTTGTTGGTCATATAGGAGATAAACATAACCAACTAAATGAAGTGATTGCTGCTAGACTATCTGACAAGCCAATGACTATTAGAAATTATCTTGGTAATTCATTAGGTGTCGATTATTATTATAGGCATCCAAGAAATTATAATAGACGAGGTATTTTTTCAATTGATGAGCCTAGTCCTACTGTAAGAGGTGTAAATCGCCCAGTTCCTTCTGGTTACAAACTTAACAAATGTGATCCTGAAGGTGTATCTCTTGATGAAATACGCCCATTAACAACTATTGAGAGAAGTTATTTACAAACATTTCCTAAAACATTTAAATTCTTTGGAACGAAAACAAATTTGGAACAAATGATTGGTAATGCTGTACCTGTAAATCTAGCAAAGTTTTTAGGTGAAAGTATTCTTGCTTATATTAAGAACGGTGATTTGAAACAACCAAACCTATTTTATTTTGAAGAAGATTTTAAATTGCCTAGTAAGGCGTTGCACCGAACAGGATTTCTGCTGCGCTCTACTACTACCAATACGCTTAGTAATTATAAAAATGTTTAGAAAGAATCTATGGTATACAGCAATTTTACTTTATCCACATTACAGCAACGTTTTGACTTAAAACATCGGCGCAAACGGTTGTTTGGCGAAATACAATCCTTAATACCGAGTGAAGGGCTAATAAATGCGCTTAAAACGGCTGAAGAACTACCTGTTAAGAGCGAAAAAGCTAAATCTGAATTGATTG
>JAGLFE010000049.1 GCA_023144675.1 Thiomargarita sp.
CTTTATCTAGGACTACCTACATTTTATACGTATTTCTTGGTAGATAGTTACAAATGATTTAGCTTTTATTAGAATCTTATTAATTGAACAAAAAAACTTGAAAATATTTTATTTTAGATTATAATTATATAAGAGAAGTTAGTTGGGTAATCGCTATGTTTTTTTACATAGAGGAAAGTCCGGGCTTCATAGGATAAGGTGCCAGATAACGTCTGGGAGTTGTAAGGCTATGGAAAGTGCCGCAGAAAATAAACCGCCTTATTTTGTAGTAACTGAAATAAGGTAAGGGTGAAAAGGTGTCGGTAAGAGCGCACCGCATTGATGGTAACATGAATGGCAGGGTAAACCCCACCTGAAGCAAGACCAAATAGAGGAACGTTTATAGTTAGTAATTAACTGTAGTAATGTGATCCGCATATTCGTTCTCGGGTAGGTTGCTAGAGGTGTTTAGTGATAAACATCCCAGATGAATGATTGCCCTATAAATTACCTAAATTTTCATAAAAAAGGTAATTTATAGACAGAACCCGGCTTATAGACTAACTTCTCTTTAATTAATTATTCTAAACATTCAACACCAGTAACTGAAATTATCCATGCTTGCTCTTCTTCAAGAGTTAGCTGTTTTAATTCACCAATTACTTTTATTTTTTCAGGGCATTGTACTTCTTCAATAGTATGTAAAATGACTTGAATTTCACCAACTACCATATAATCTTGTATTTCTTCACCACCATTAAAACTGGGGTCGGCTAAAGTATAATATTCTGGTACGTCAAACATACTAATACGATCACCAGTTGCTTCTGTTACTTTATCTTTGCATTCTTCAAAAGATGTTAATTCTTCTGATACTACACAATTAACCTGATCTTTGCATGTTTCAAAAGATGTTGCTTCTTCTGAAACTATACAATTATCTTCAGCAAAAATAGGCGTTATCATTATACAACCAACGCATATACTCAAAAATCTTAATACTAAATTTTTAGATAATAGTTTATAATCCATCTGATTATCCTTCCTTAAATTAAAAAAAATGTCAATATCTATTAATTATTAATAATATAAATAAAAAATAAGTTAAAATAAAATTTATTAAACAACTATATTTATGTTCAATTACCAATTTAAAAAATTTCTAAGTAAAACCAATCCCGCATTTTGACTCTTTTCAGGATGAAATTGCACTGCAAACACATTGTCTTTAGCCACAGCCGAAGTAAATTGAATATCACCATAACAAGTTGTGCCAGCGATAATAGTTGCGTCTATAGGCTCAACAAAATAGCTGTGTACAAAATAAAATCGTTCATTATTATCTATATTTTTCCATAATGGATGATCAATTTGTGTATGCTGTACTTGATTCCAGCCCATGTGAGGAATTTTAGGTTGTTTATTGGTTTTTGAATCCAGCAAAACTTGGTCGAAATGACGTACATTGCCGTTTATCCAACCAAAACCAGTTGTTCCACCACTCTCTTCACTTTGAGTCAATAGAGTTTGTAAACCTAAACAAATACCTAAAAAAGGGCGACTATTTAATGCTAGTTGAATTGCCTCAAAAAGTTCAGTTTGGTTTAATAATCTCATACAGTTGCCAATAGCTCCTTGCCCAGGAAAAACAACTTTATCAGCCTGAGAAATTACGTTTATATCGGCACTTACAACTACCTGCCAATTTTTCTCTGCAATATGTTCCAAAGCTTTACTTACAGAGCGTAAATTACTCATACCATAATCAATAATAACAACTGTTTTCATAAATTTAGTTCTTAATTTCTATGTTTTTGCTGGCGTTGAATTTCTTCCGCAATCCAAGCACGTACTTTATTTTCTTTGCGTGCAAAAACAGAAGTTTCAACCCCTAACATTTGCCGATAAGTAGCTGAAAAAGGTAAAACAGGAATAGAAACTAATATAGCAGCTATAACTATCATAATTGCTATCATAAAAATACCTTGACCAGTTGGTTCAGCAGGCAAGCTTAAATTTAAAAAACTAAATATATTTAATTCTTCTAATACCATTTTAAATTCATTATAAGAACCTTTAATATTAAAAGCGAGTATAGCACTACCTATGGCAATAATTGCTAATAAAAAATCGGCAAATAAACGTATTAAAAAGAAAATGACATAAATACTAATAAAAACTAAAATAGCCGTAATTAAAGGCGAGTCCACATTTTACCTCTCTTTAAAAAAGATATTAAAAATTATCATAACTTATATATAACTATAACATAAAATATGCCATAATAGCTATTTAATAGTATTATTTTATAAATAAAATATCTTAAATAGCAATCATTTAGTGTCATAGCAACATATTAAAAACTTAATAAAAAATGTCTGTTTTTACTACAACGTTAATTCTCCAAGTTTATTTTTCAAAACGTTTGGCAATTTTACTACTTATACTTCATGGTGGAACAATTTTACTATTAATTCCATTAACTATTGAATTTGTATTATTTATAAAACTTGGTTTAGGTGTTTTAATAGTAGGAAATGCTATATTTTTAGTACGCCGACATTTATTATTTATAAATCATCCATTGTATAAATGTCGTATAATTTATAATGAAAAAATAAAAGCAATTCAAATATTTTCATTTACCGGTCATTCTGTTAAGATTATTTCTGCTTATAGTCATCCTCAATTAGTTATTTTAAGATGCCGAATCAATAATAATAAGGTAAATTTAATTATTTTTGCAGATGCTATTGATGTGTGTACTTTTCGACAATTGCGTGTTTATCTAAGACATAAAGCCTAATTTATAGGCTATTGCAATTATTTTTTTTGTTAAAAAATCTCTTAATTAAGTAGATTAATTATTTAATATAATATATTATATATTTAGCTCATTTTTTAATTAATTTTAAAACGATTTAATTATAATATTAACATATAATTTTCTTGAAGTATATATTTTTAATATCATAGTTTTATTAAAAAATAATCCCTTAAAGTTTCCAAGGATAATATACATGAATCATTTTATAAAAACTATATTTGCTAGTTTTATTCTTATAATTCCGTTAAGCTCTCATGCCAGTGAATTTGGCTTATTATTAGGTTTACGTTCTGGTAACCATTATGACGCATCGGCAGATATTATGTCAGAACAAACAGTTTTTGCCGAAAAGACATTTTCCTCAGACTATCGAACATTTTGGATACGTACAACTGATGACGGACAAATGGAATTAGTTATGGAAAAAACCAGTTTATTAATACCACGTAATGACGGATTTTGGCGTGTTGATGTAAGAAACAGTGTTTATAATGACTTCGCTGAAGATTTCATTTGGATTAATGCCGCTCCCGATCCTGATGATATTCCTAACCCTTTTTTAGCTGAACAAGAAGGTATTAAAGCTTTTGATGTTTCCTATTTAGTCAAAAAAGACAGTATTACGCCTGAAGAAGGTGAATATTGTACTGGTTATACAGCACGTGATATTTTATTTGTCGGAACTACCCATTTATCAGTAGGATACACCCATAATAGAATTTGTAGTGATTTTTTCATGGAAGCAAATAAAACTAGCGCATTGCAAATGCTATCTTTAGAACAATTGGAAGCCACTGATATGGTAAGCCTATTAAATAGTAAAGACCGTAATCAATTTACTGCAAAATCAAAAGAATTTAAGAATAAGAATACCAATATAAAAGAATGGGGCAAATTAAGTGGTGGAATTATTCGCGGTCATGGAAAATGGGAAGTTAAGGGGCAGTTTCCAATTTCTGCTAATGAAAAATATGCGCACTTTGACACTACTATTGAAGTACCAAAGAGCCTAAATTATTCGCATAAATTATCGCCTAGTTTTGGAGTAATTAAAAAACAAATTCCAGATGCAGTTGATGCTATGAGTTCTGTTGATGGAAAATGGTTAGTGGTCTTGACTGATACTGGACATTTATTTGGTTTTGCAGTTGAAAATGGTAAAATTGCTCAAAAAGCTGCTTTACATATTTTATTTAAAAAATCCGTTAATCTTGTTATGGCATATTGGGCTGAAGGACAATATATTAATAATTGGGCTGATGAAATTCAAAATTTGGGTCCAGAACCACAAAATAGTTGGTTCGTTAAAATTGATCCAGCTTCAACAGTAGCAACTTTAGCTAAAACCACAGGTGTGGTCGTTACACAAACTGATAAGCTTAATATACGTGCAAACATTGGGCAATATAGTAAACCTATTGCTAGAGTTGATAAAGGCACAAAAGTAGAAATATTAGACACATTTGGTCAATGGTATCAAATTCAACTTGATACTGGGATAATTGGCTATGCTCAAAACGAGTATATTAAAATTTTACCAAAATTACCTTATATGCAACCAGCCTGCCCTTTAAGTAACTGTAATCATGGAACTTACTCTCTTGAACAGGAAGCTATTTTATATTCGGAACCATTTTTTGCCGCTGATTCATTAACAACTTTAAAAGCCAATCAGACAGTACAAGTTATTGCTGGTAAAGTACATACTTCCCAATTTGGTGAAATTATTGTTACTTCTGCGATAGAAATCACCGATAATGGGCAAAAATTAGTTTTGCAACCGGGAGATAAATTGTTTGATTTAGAACCAGTTGCTTTAGGAATGCACCTTATTTGGTATAACGGAGATATATATTATTTAGAAAATGGTTGGAATGCCGCTAAAGTAAGTAAAAATAACACTTTGTGGGGCAAAATGGTGGCAGAACGAAAAACGGTTCAATGGATTCAAGTTAATATACCTGAATCAAATTTGACTGGTTGGGTTGCAAATGCGGTAATTACCGACAATTAGCACCCCAATTACCATTAATTGCTACAGAGAACTATACTTACGGCGCAATCGATGACGAACAATTTCTGCCAAAGTATTTAAGAAAAAAGTAAAAATAAATAATACTAAAGCTGATAAAAATAAAATCCGAAAATGCGTACTAGCCACTTCCGATTCTGGTATTTCTACAGCGATATTAGCGGCTAAAGTACGTAGTCCTTGGAAGATATTGAAATCCATAATTGGTGTATTACCAGTTGCCATTAACACAATCATAGTTTCTCCAACTGCTCGCCCCATACCAATCATCACCGCAGAAAAGATACCTGGACTAGCGGTTAAAATTACTACTCGTACCATCGTTTGCCAAGGTGTTGCTCCCAAGGCTAGAGAACCCATAGTTAAATGTTTAGGTACGCTAAAAACCGCATCTTCAGCAATAGAGAAAATATTAGGAATAACTGCCAATCCCATTGCAACACCAACAATTATCGCATTGCGCTGGTCAAAACTAATGCCCAATTCCGAGGTCAACCATTGTGGCATATTGCCGTTAAAAATTAATAATTCTAGTGGCGAACTCAGAGTAAAAGATAGCCATGAGACAAATAATATGATTGGAATTAGTAAGGTAGCTTCCCATCCTGCTGGGATATAATGTCGGATTTTAGCTGGTACATAACGCCATATATAGGCGAACATTAAGACTCCAATTGGTAGTAAAAAAATTAATAAAAACATACCGGGCATATTACTTTCCAATACTGGAGCTAACCATAAACCCGCTAAAAACCCTAAAATAACTGTTGGCAAAGCCGCCATAATTTCAATGGTTGGCTTAACCATCGAACGCATTTTTGGAGCCATGAAATATGCAGTGTAAATTGCCCCTAATATAGATAGCGGTACTGCGATTAACATGGCATAAAATGCCGCTTTCAAAGTACCAAAAGCTAAAGGAGTTAAGCTAAATTTAGGTTCAAAATCATTACTTGCTGAGGAAGATTGCCAAATATAAGCAGGTTCTTGGTAACTTTCATACCAAACTTTGCCCCACAACGAAGCCCAAGACACTTCTGGATGCTCATTATTTATATGCCAAACTTGCAGATTATGTTGCTTATCTTCCGCTATTAAAACATCAGCCCGGGGCGAAATAGTAATATGAGTTAGCGGCGATTCGGTTAATGCTTCCAGCATTAAGTTTCGGTGCGAAGTCGTATGATAGAAACCAACTTGTCCAATATTATCAGCGGCAACGAATCCTTTGCGACGTTCTTCAATAGCAATACTGGTAATAGGAAACCGTTGTTGATGAAATTGACGAATCTTAGTTAAAACATTATTATTATTATCATCCCGAACTAAAAACCATTGGCTAATTCGTCCTTCAGAATCACCAATTAATAAAGAAATATCACCTGTTAAGAATTCAATCGCCGTAATTTCTTGACCAATTTCAACCACACGAAGTCGTTGCATAATTGTAGGTTCAGTTATATCGTTAATATCAATGTATGATATTTGACCCTCTTCATCGGCAAGAAAAATAGTTCTTTGTTCTTTATCCAAAAGAATATGTGTTATGGTTGCTTGCAGTAATAATTCTCCAGTTTCAGCATCATCAAAATTAACAAAAGTAGTGTCATCTAAAAAAGAAGTTTCCATGGCTAAACTTTTAATTTTTAAATGATTATCCGCAGTGATAGCAGTAATAATATTATTTTCTTCACCTAATTGAATATCTAATTGAATTAAAGCTTGCGCTTGTTCATCAATAACAATTGGTTCTTCACCTAAAGGATATTCAATACGAGGAATAATACGAACATCTTGAGTTTCAAATTCTGAATAATCTAAATCATAAACGTGCTTAACAATAACCACACTGCCATCGCTTAATCCAAAGCCAATGACATCAGTCGCCAAGTCGGCAACCGCAAAGCTGGTGATATTAGTTCCAACTGGAATATTTATTTGGTAATCGGTGATGGTTTTACCGTCATTTAAGTCGAAGAATATAGCATGGGCTTGTTTTGTGAAACGCACGCCAATTCTATTTTTTTCTTCAATAGCAAGGTGGAATGTTTCGCCAGCCTCTAGTTTAGGCGTAGTGTATTGATGCTGTTTATCCATGTTTGGTGTCATTAAAAGCGGATAAACTATATACAGCAGGTAAAAGAATATTAAGCAAATAGCAATTATAACGCTAATGCCTCCCACGGTCATACTATGAGCGGCTAATTTATCTTTGAATATGCGCCATTTACGCCGCCGAATGGTAGCAGGTTGGTTTAATGCGGTTATTACTGGGGATGTTTTTTTGGTTGGTTCCATTTTTATTCTTATTTGGTTAGATGCCTGATGGGTTTATTTTTTATCTTGATTGATGCGCTTTGTTCCTTAGCATCTTACATCTGTTACTATTATTTATACGTAACTATCTACCAATTAAAGC
>JAGLFE010000490.1 GCA_023144675.1 Thiomargarita sp.
AGTAGGTTAGGGGGTGAGCAATTACGATTAATATATATTTTACCAATTTATTCTATAAATTTAACGTAACTATCTATCAATAAATACATATAAAATGTAGTGCTGAGGAACAAAGCGCATCAATCATGTTAAAATTTTTTGCATTTAAAGCTTTAATTGGTAGAATAGTTACAATTTAACAAGATAAATTATTTTTAAGTATTATTAATATAAATAAAATTTACCAAATAAATAATTACTTTATAAGATAAATTGAAAAGTCATAAATTATGGGGTTTTAAAATCTATATTAATTTCCTTAACCCTTATTTATGCGTAAGGCAAGTAATTGACAATTTAAAAAAAACTGTTATAATTATTTTAAAATAACGAATTGTAATCAAATTTATCTTAGTTTATCTTAACATAATATTTAGCTTGAACAATTTGATTAAAAATTGATATTATTTATTTAAGCCCTGCAAAAACTGTCTAAAACTCAAAACTAACTCTATTAAACAAATTTGGTCAAGTCCTCCAAAATGATGACTTAGCCCACTATTTTAATATTTAACTTATGAATATATTAATTATTGGCAATGGCGGGCGTGAACATGCACTCGCTTGGAAAATTGCACAATCGGAAAAAGTTAGCAAAATATTTGTAGCACCTGGTAATGCAGGTACAGCGAATGAAATAAAAACTGAGAATGTGCCTATTTCCGTTTCTGATATTCAAACTTTGGTTGATTTTGCTAATGAAAATACGGTGGATTTAACCATTGTCGGTCCAGAAGTTCCTTTAGTTTTAGGAATTGTAGATATTTTTCAACGAGCTGGATTAGCTTGTTTTGGTCCTACTCAGGCAGCAGCTCAATTGGAAGGTTCAAAAACATTTACCAAAGATTTTTTAATTCGTCATAACATACCAACTGCCGATTACGCAAGTTTTACCGAAGTTTCCCCTGCCATTGATTATATCAGAAAAGTTGAGTTGCCAATTGTCATTAAAGCAGATGGATTAGCAGCTGGAAAAGGAGTTGTTATTGCACATACTCAAGACGAAGCGATTCAAACTATCCAAGATATGTTAAAAACCCATACTTTTGGTGATGCAGGAAAACGGATTATCATTGAATCTTTTTTGCAAGGAGAAGAAGCCAGTTTTATTTGCATGGTGGATGGAACTAATATTTTGCCTTTAGCCACTTCTCAAGACCATAAAGCTCGTGATGTAGGCGACAAAGGACCGAATACTGGAGGCATGGGAGCTTATTCTCCAGCTCCAATAATTACCTCTGCAATCCATGAGCAAATTATGGTAAATATTATCGAGCCTACTGTGCGTGGAATGGCTGCGGAAGGTAATCCTTATACAGGTTTTCTTTATGCAGGATTAATGATTGATTCACAAGGAAAAACACGAGTATTGGAATATAACTGCCGATTTGGCGATCCAGAAGCACAGCCAATTTTAATGCGTTTGCGTTCTGATTTAGTTGAACTTTGTTTAGCGGCTTTGGATAAACGTTTAGATCAAATACAAGCAGATTGGAATCCACAAGCGGCTTTGGGAGTAGTTTTAGCTGCTGGTGGTTATCCGCAATCTTATCAGAAAGGTTTGGTTATTAACGGTTTGGATAAAATTAATACCGAGGAAAGCAAAGTTTTCCATGCGGGAACTATAGAACAAGCTGGAAAAATAATTACCGCTGGTGGACGAGTTTTATGTGCTTGTGCGTTAGGTAAAACTGTGCAGATTGCTCAATCTAATGCTTATCAATTAGTAGATAAAATTAATTGGGATGGAATGTTTTATCGTTCTGATATTGGTTATCGAGCATTATAGAAACTTGTTAATAATCAATAGTTTGAAACTACACAACTATTAATCATTTAACAATTTAGCAACTACTTAAACCAAGGTTTCTAAACGAATCCGAGTAACTTTATCTATAATTCCATCTAAATTTTCAATAGAGCAAGTGGAACATTTTCTGTCAAAATTTCTCGAAACGATGGGTCTAATGCCAATAGAAGAAAAAAGAGCCCGCTTTTCAATTAAATTAATCCCCAATTTTTGTTTAACTTTTTTAGGTTAAAGTCGCTGTATGACATTGTTAAATATTTAAGTTTGATTATAATTTTATTTAACTGAAGTTACGCAGAGAAATATGAAGAGATTGATGGTTTCAGTGTTTTGCTGTTAAAATACTAAATTCTTTAAAATCAATTATTTACATATTTAAGTGCGTAACTTCAGTTATTTAAGAAAGATGTCTTTCAACCACCGACATAGATTCTGATATATTATACTGTCTTCATCTAATAATTTGTCATTGATAGCAGAATAAAGCCCATGTCCAGGTGTTTTTTGCCATGCCAACCATGTTGCTATTTCAGCTTTGGTTGTTAGATGAGGTTTAAATTTGGGATGAGATAAATTGTGAACAGTATCACTTGCATGTTGAAATAGAGAGTTTTCATCATCCTTAATACAAGATTTAATCCAATCTTCTAACATACCTTCCTGTTTATTATCTGGCATCACCCATAAACCAAAATCAGGTAATCCATCAGAATTTTCGAAATATAATCCATTTTTATTAGGAATATCAGTTTTTAATTGAAAATCAAAATCATTAAGAATTTTTGCTATTTGTTCAATTGTTTTTTGATAACCAGAACCATGCCTAATATAATCAGCATCAACTATTGCCGCTATGTTTGTTTTTTGTCCATCGTTAAGTTGAGGTAATAGAATTGGTATTTGATTTAGTACGCCACCTTTACTATTATGTGTTCCACCAATATCTTTTGGTGGTGTAACTTTTACAGTGGCATCTAACGATAAGTTCTTACAAATTTTTTCAAAAAAGCTTTTATCTGATGTACCTTCAACTAAAAGAATTTGTTTACCGTCAGGCATTAACGTACCTCAACATCAGATTGGGTAATATTATAAAGCTGTTCTTCATCAAAAACAGTGGCAATCACTCTACCATTATCACTTTTACGAATACTTTTACCCACTCTAAATAATACACCATCAACATTTTTATAATTAACTGCTACCTCAGAAAAACTTTCGATACAATCCCAACTATGAGTTGTTGCAAAAATTTGTATATTTAAATCTTTAGATAATTCAAATAATAACTTCCAGACTTTTTCTTGTACGCTATAATGTAAACCATTTTCGAATTCATCAATTAATAAAATTCCATCTTTTGCAGAAAAAACTTTTAATACCAATTGTAAAATTCTTAACATACCATCGCCTAAACTATTTAATGGTACTGGCTTAGATAAATTTGATATTTTTACTTTAGCAATACGACTATTTCTACTTCTATCCCCATCAATAAAAGTTAGATTCTCAAAGTCAGGTAAAATAATACGCAGTGCATCTTTAACAATATTTTCACCATCAGTTAATGCAATTGCATCCCATTCTTTTGCTAGTTCATTCATAGAAACAAATCTAGTAGGAATAAAATTGCATGGTACAGCATTGGTTTCAGAGGGAAATCTTCTTGAATATAAATGTGGCCGATTAAAATCAACAATAGATTTATATCGTTCTTTTTTTATAATTAATATATCCTTTACATTCTCTTGGATACCATCAAAATCTTCAAAAATAGAATATTGTTCTCTGGCTCTCTTTTCATTAAAAAAAGAAAGTTGTTTTTTACCAAGGAAACCATGATTAATATGTAAATCTTTTTCTATGTTATCAACTTCACCAATAACAATACCATTATCGTTCTCAGGAAATTGTCTGCCAGTAAATAAATCTTCAAATGGCAATGTTGTATCAAACATATGTTCTTCTTCATCTAACTCATATTTTTCATCATGTCCTTGTGCAATTTTTGCTAATAATTCTCCATTGGCATTCCCCGCATAAATTCTTAGAGCTTCAAGCACAGAGCTTTTGCCAGAATTATTTTTACCAACGATTAAATTAACCTGTCCTAATTTTTTAACTTGGAAGGATTCCAATAAACGAAAATTTTTTATTTTCAATGAATTAAGCATACTAATTCCTAAGTATTTGTTACCATTGATTATATATCCAGCTAAGTAAGTTTAGAGCGTAATCTAACATATTAGAAAATGAAGAATATCAAGCTTGCAATATTTCATTTCTCAAAATACCACAAACTCAATACTAAAAAAATCTCCTAAACCAAGGTTTCCAAACGAATTCGAGTAACCTTATCTATAATTCCATCTAAATTTTCAATAGCTTTAATGGCTTGATTCATTTGCTTTTCAACCACTTTATGAGTCAACATAACAATTGAAACATATTCCTCATTATTGGGTGGTTGTTTTTGAATAATTGCCTCAATACTAATATCATTTTCACTTAAAATATTGGCAACATGAGCTAACACGCCTGATTTATCTATAGCAGGCATTCTTAAATAATAAGCCGTTTCCACTTCTTCTATCGGAATAATGGGCAAATTAGACAAAGCATTAGCCTGAAATGCAAGATGTGGCACCCGATTATCCGAATCAGTAGTTAAAGTACGGGCAACATCGACTAAATCTGCAATAATAGCTGATCCAGTGGGTAAAGCACCAGCTCCCGCACCATAATATAAGGATTGTCCCAAGGCATCCGATTGCATCAAAACTGCATTCATCACCCCTTCAACATTGGCAATAAGCTGTTTATGGGCTACAAAAGTTGGATGTACACGTAATTCAATTCCTTTATCAGTTCGTTTGGTAATTCCCAAATGCTTAATTCTATAACCTAATTCATCAGCATATTGAACATCTTCAGGGGAAATTCGGGTAATACCCTCCATATAAACTTTATCAAATTGTAAGGGAATTCCAAAAGCAATTGAAGCGATAATAGTTAATTTATGTGCCGCATCTACACCTTCAATATCAAAAGTTGGGTCTCTTTCCGCATATCCCAAACGTTGTGCTTCAGCCAAAACAGTACTAAATTCACTACCTTTATCTCGCATTTCAGTCAAAATAAAATTGCTAGTACCGTTAATAATACCCGCTGCCCATTCAATTTGATTAGCGGTTAAACCTTCCCGAATTGCTTTAATAATTGGAATTCCGCCAGCAACTGCTGCTTCAAAAGTTACCATAACGCCTTTTTCTTGGGCGGCAGCAAAAATTTCATTGCCATATTTAGCTATCAAAGCTTTATTGGCGGTAACTACATGCTTACCATTAGCAATGGCTTCTAAAGTAATGTCTTTGGCAATAGTAGTTCCACCTAATAATTCTACCACAATATCGACTTCGGGATTACAAACAACTTCGGATAAATCTTTTGTCAAAATAATATCTTTAATATCATAATCATAAGTTTTATTCAGTTCTTTGGCACAAGCATGGGTAACAACAATTCCCCGACCTGCTCGGCGCGCAATTTCTGCCGCATTTTTTTGTAATACGTGAACTGTCCCCCCGCCAACTGTTCCTAAACCTAATATACCTACTTTAACTGGATTTAACATGTAATTTAGCTCCCTATTTATTATGATTGTTCCCAATTTCCAACTTTATCTTTTTTAAACATATCCCGAATGCCTCGTATTGCTTGACGGGTACGATGCTGGTTTTCAATCAGGGCAAAGCGTAAGTGATCATCGCCATATTTCCCAAAACCCATTCCTGGTGAAACAGCTACTTTAGCTTCAGAAATTAATTTTTTGCAAAAGTCTAGGGAACCCATTTTTTTATAATGTTCAGGTATTGGTGCCCATACAAACATAGTTGCTTTAGGTTTTTCTACTTTCCAACCTATGGCATTTAAGCCTTCGCATAATACATCACGGCGTTGGCGATACATTTCGCAAATATCACTAACACAAGTTTGATCACCTTCTAATGCCGCAATTCCCGCTACTTGAATGGGGGTAAAACAACCGTAATCAAGGTAGGATTTCATTCGTGTTAAGGCAGAAATCAAAGTTGGATTACCGCACATAAATCCCAATCTCCAACCTGGCATATTGTAAGTTTTTGATAAGGAATAGGATTCAACGGCAATATCTTTGGCACCAGGAACTTCTAAAATTGAAGGAGCTTTATAACCATCAAAGACAATTTCTGCATAGGCTAAATCTTGTATAATCCAAATTCCATATTGTTTAGCAATTGCCACAATTTCTTCAAAAAAGGATAATTCAACGCATTGGGCGGTTGGATTGCCAGGGAAATTGAGAACTAATATTTTTGGTTTTGGCCAAGAATCGGTAATATTCTTCACTAATTCAGAAAAAAAGTCAACTCCAGGAACTAGTGGAATATGACGAATGTCTGCACCAGCAATGGTAAATCCATAAGGATGAATTGGGTAGGCGGGATTAGGAACTAGTACCGTATCTCCCGCATCGACAGTAGCTAAAGCGATATGAGCTAGTCCTTCTTTGGAACCGATGGAAACAATAACTTCGGTTTCTGGGTCTAAGGAAACGTTGTACTTTCTCTCATACCAGTTAGACATGGCGCGCCGTAAACGAGGAATACCTTTGGAAGCTGAATAGCGGTGGGTGTCTTTACGTTGCACAACTTCAATTAATTTGTCAACAATATGTTTGGGAGTTGGTTGGTCTGGATTACCCATCCCAAAATCAATAATATCTTCACCTTGCGCCCGCGCTTTCATTTTTAAGTCATTGACAATATTAAATACGTAGGGTGGAAGACGTTTTATACGTGGAAAATCATCGTTCATGTTTTTATTTATATTATTAAGTAAGAAATGTAGGATGCTGCTGAAGAACGAAGCGCATCAATTATGTCAAAGATAACAAATTTTAGTTTTTTTTATTGATGGGACTTGCGCATTGACAAATTTAAGAAAGTATGTTCTTTATAAAAAAATAATAAGTTTTGATATGTTAATTATTTTTCAAAGAAGTAATTTATTGTTTGCAAGCTTAACATAAATTCTTCAAATGGTTTTTTTTACCACTTTCTAATTCAATATATTCAGTGGTATAAGAATTTAGTTGGCTAAAAATAAATTATGAAAAATTGGCTTGATTTGAGGAGTTAGAGAAGTGAAATGTTTTTAATGCGTGATTTGTTGGTTATTTTTTTGGCTGAATTAAAATTCTTAAAATTATTCAGAATAAATAGTTTGTTGCCTGTTTTTTAGCACATTACTGAATTTATTCTGTAAATTCTAATTCAGGTAAAAAGTTTAGTCTATAAGAGAAAAGTTTGGAGTGCAAGTTTTGTTACTATCCATAGTCAAAACTGCAAAAGGTTCAGTTTCATCTTCACAATCGCCACTCCAGCCTTCAAAAGAATAACCTTGTTTAGTTATTGCTAGAGGAATAACCGTGATACCTGCTGGAAATTTTTTTGAGCAATTAGGGTTGTTCATACAGATAGCATCCCCGTTTGTAACAACATCATCATTACTAAGAAATGACATAAGTACGTATCCACCTTCATTAGCTGTGGTATTTACTGCATAACCATGAATAACGGCAACATCTTTTGTAAGTTGACTGCTGGCCCCTTCATTATCAGTTACTCGCAAAACTATTTTATATTCTCCCGCTTTTAAAAAGGTTATGTTAGCTGAAGCTCCTGTATTATTATTAGTTATTTCTCCCCAACCGTCCGCTACTGCTGTATCATCTTTCTTAGTTACTCCCCAATGATAATTTCCTACACCTATTAGATTACCATTTCTATCCAAAACTTGAGCCAAAGAACCATCTTCATCTGGATCATTACTGCCAGCATCTTTTACAGTAATAATGTCATTTGTAAAACCAGTAATACTTTCATCTTCAGTATTATTAATTGTAAATTTGGCTATAGGAGCTTGGTTACCTTTTGCCCAACTTTCGTATAATTCTTTGTCGGTTATGAAGTAATCAAATGCAAAAGTTGTAAGGAGAAAATTATCAGCATTAGCTACATTATAAAAACCAATAATTAAACAAGATGGTTTATCAAAAAAGTTTGGATCTCTCTCATGTATAACATTACTGTCCCCAATTTTACTGTTCCAACCATTTTCAGTATTCCCATTGGGTTCAAACACTGGAGCATTAGTGCAATCTCTTTCTCCAAAATCTTGAGTATAAATAACTCGACTACCAGCCAAAAAATTTGAATTAAAACCTATACCTGTAGTAATTACCCCAGGAGGAATAAATAATCTAATATAAACTTTGTTGCCATGATCTAACATTCCTTGCCAATTAAACGGATTAGCTGGACTAGCTATTGAGTAGATTAACGTCCATCTTTTCATATTTTCATTATATATAATGTCATCAGTATTTTCTGGAAAATAGCTACTATTACTCATTTGTGTTAATGGTAACGAAATTATTGGTACATCAGTTCCAGTTACCCAACCTGCACTTTGTACTTGGTAAGGTAATAAAAAACAACAGATTAAACTAATAAGTTGAATAATTTTTTTAAAGTTTGTCATATTTAAATATTAAGTAATTTAGGAAATAAAAAAAGTTTTTGTAAAAAAAATCATATCATATAATAGGCTAGTTAATTTATTTATTTTCAAATATTTTTTCATTCTTTTTATGTAATTGCTCACTCCCCTTGTCTGAACTATGATTCTTTTGATTTGTATGATTGGCTTTGATTTTATACTTTGTTGATTAATTACAATCATAGTCTATTATTTAATCACAAAAATCATAGTTCAGACAATAAAAAGCTATCTAGGACAGTGAGTAGTTAC